>NZ_LGQU01000147.1:0-53460 GCF_003115935.1 Azospirillum sp. TSH20 | reverse complement strand
GTCGAGCGCGGCGGTCGTTCCCTTCCACCCGGCAGACTGGCCGGCCCCCCCCACCCATCCCCCACCCATCCGGACCACCCCGTCCGGTTCGTCCGGGGTGCCGCGCTTGTGTGCCGATTCGGCCAATGGGGACGCGCCGGGGGTATAGCCGAAAGAGCACTCGGCCTAGGCCGCGCGTCCGGGGCAAGAAGGGTGGTCTATGACCCCTGTTTGGAGGCCCGCTTGCTTCGTGACGCCCGCCATGTCCTGAACGGCACGCACATCGACTGCGATCTGTGCGTGATCGGTGGCGGTGCCGCCGGCCTGACCATCGCGCGCGAACTGGCGGGCGGCAGCTTGAGCGTCGTCCTGCTGGAAGGCGGTGGGCTGGAGGTCGACGGCATCTCCCAGGCGCTGTACGCCGGCCGCAACGTCGGCCTGCCCTACGAACGGCTGACCACCGCGCGCAGCCGCTATCTGGGCGGCAGCACCAATTGCTGGGGCGGCTTTTCCCGTCCGCTGGAGCCGGGCGATTTCGCCGAGCGCCCCTGGATGCCCGGCAGCGGCTGGCCGATCCCGCGCGACACGCTGATGCCCTATTACGAGCGCTCCCACGACGTGCTCGGCCTCGGTCCCTTCCAGTACGACAACGATTTCTGGATGGAGCGGGTCGGCGGGCCGAAAACGGCGCTGATCCCGCTGGAAAACGACGGCAATGGCGGCAGCGATTTCGAGAACCGCGTCGCCCAGCTCAGCCCGCCGATCCGCATGGGCGAGGCCTATCGCGCCGAGATCGGGCGGGCGGCCAACATCACCGCCTTCCTCAACGCCAACGTCACCGGGCTGGACACCAACCCGACCGCCACCGCGGTGGAACGGGTGCAGGTCCGCACGCTGGCCGGCCCCAGCTTCACCGTCGGCGCCCGGCTGTTCGTGCTGGGCTGCGGCGGGATCGAGAATGCGCGCATCCTGCTGCTGTCCAACAAGGTGCAGGCTGCGGGGCTGGGCAACGGCAACGATCTGGTCGGCCGCTATTTCGCCGACCACCCGCGCTTCAAGACCTCGCCGATCCGCCTGACCCGGCAGGGGCAGCACCGCACGCTCTACGACGTCAGCCTGTGCCTCGCCCGGCGGCGGCTGCGCCGGCCCCATCCGTCGATCGCGCTGGCGCTGTCGCCGACGGCGGAGCTTCAGGAACGGCACGGGCTGCCCAACTCGCGCACATATCTCGTCGCCTCCTACCATTCCGGGGCGCTGGACGCCTTCAAGGCGATGCGCGACCTGCGGCTCCTGCCCTCGCGCCACAGCTGCCGCCGCTTCGGCGTGTCGGAGGACGAGGCGGCGAGCCTGCTTCGCAATGCCGGCCCGCGCATCCTGCGCAGCCTGCCGCAGCTGACCCATGCGCTGTTCGACAGCACCATCGACCCCGGCTGGCTGTCTCGCCGCTTCACCCTGGAAACGGTGCTGGAGCCGGTGCCCAACCCCGACAGCCGGGTGACGCTGGACCACGCCACCGACCCGTTCGGTTGCAACCTGCCGCGGGTGGACTGGCGCCTGACCGATCAGGACCGCCGGGGCGCCACCGAGACCCAGCGCCTGCTGCGCGAGGACCTGCTGCACCGCGGCCTGATCACCGTGGAGGACGGGGGCGAGGCGTCGGCCGAGGCGACGATGGCCGATGTCGGCTGGTGCTGGCACCATATGGGCACCACCCGCATGCATGAATCGCCGCGCCACGGCGTGGTCGATCCGGACGGCCGGGTCCATGGCGTCGGCAATCTCTATGTCGCCGGCAGCTCCGTCTTCCCGACCATGGGGGCGGACCATCCGACCATGACCATCGTCGCGCTCGCCCTGCGGATGACCGACCGCATCCTCGCCCTGCTGCAGGACGAACGCAGCAGTCCGCCCGCTCCCGCGGTCGCCGCCTCGCTTTGAGCGGGGCGGCGGCATCCTATATTCCTCTCCTTCGCGGAGAGGATTTCACCATGGATCTGTTCGACGATGTCCCGGCCCCACGTCCGGAGGGGTTGCCGCTGCCGGACGGTCCGCTGCCGGACATCGTGGCGCCGGGTTTGGACTGCCTGTTCGTCGGCTTCAATCCCGGTTTGCGGTCGGGGGCGCTCGGCCATCATTACGCCGGGCGCGGCAATCAGTTCTGGCGCCTGCTGGCCGAGGCCGGCCTGACCCCGCGCCTCTACCGGCCGGAGGAGGACGTGACCCTGCCGGCCATCGGGCTCGGCTCCACCAACCTCGTCGCCCGCGCCACCGCCAGCGCCGCAGAGCTGTCGCGGGCGGAACTGCGCGGCGGGGTGCCCCGGCTGGCGCGGATCGTCGCCTTCGTCCGGCCGCGGGTGCTGGCCTATACCGGCAAGGGCGTCTATCTGGCGGCGACCGGCCTGCCCGACGCCCCCTGGGGCGTGCAGGACTGCGGCCTGTTCGACGGCGTTGCCGACGTGGTGGTGCCCTCCCCCAGCGGCCTCGCCCGCCTGCCCTTCGAGGAAAAGCTGCGCTGGTTCCGCGAGGTGCGGGCCGAGATCGGGCGGCGGCGTCCCGGCTCCTTTGCAATTCCTGGCTAGGCGGTAGAGATAACGATCCGGACGGGGAATGCCGGCAGGCGGTGGGGGAACGCGGGTGGCAATCCCCCTGCCCTGGCGGTTCGCCGGGAAAGGCTGGGGGCATCGGCACCGCCTTGAGCGATGCTGTGCCCCGCATGACCGCCATACACCGCCACAGCACCCGCCACGACCCACTGCCCGCGCCGGAGACCGACATGGTCGCCCGGCAGCTACGCCGCCGTCATTGGGCAGTGCTGGCGCTGGCCGTCCTGCTGCTGGCCGGAGTGCTGCGCGCCGCCTTCTACCTCACGGCGCTGACGCCTACCCTGACGGCGACCGGCACGGCGACCGCAGTAACGGACCCCTGGGGACCGCAACTTCCCCGGCCGTCTATTCCGGTCGTCCAATCCTTGCGGCTCGCCCGGCTTCTGCGCATCGAGCCTCCGCGCAAAAAAGAACCGGCGGAGACATCCGTCCCCACCGGTCCGATGCAGGTCGATCCCGCGGTGAGGCTGCTGGTGGACCAGGGGTGGCCCCGCCGCCGGGCGGTAGCGATTCCCGCCACCGCCCGGACTGCCAGCATAGGGGCGGTCAGCATCGCACCGCCCCCGCAACTGACCTCGGCCCAATCGGTCCCCGCCCAATTGACGGCGGAGACCAAGTCGGCCTCACCCTAGCCGCCCCTACTCAGCTGACGATGCCGCCACGGCTGAAGGGCAGCGTCTGCAGCGGCTGTCCGGTCACCGAGAAGACGGCGTTCGCCACCGCCGGCGCCACGGTCGGGACGCCGGGTTCGCCGGCGCCGGTCGGCCGTTCGTGCGACGGCACGATGTGGACCTCCACCACCGGCATGTCCGACATCCGCATCGGCAGATAGCTGTCGAAGTTGGCCTGATCCACCTTGCCGTCGGTCATGGTGATCTCGTCGCGCAGCGCATGGCCGATGCCCCAGCCGGCACCGCCCTCCATCTGCGCCTTGACGATGTCGGGGTTGACGACCTCGCCGCAATCGACGGCGACGACGACGCGGTCGACCTTGATCTGCCCCTTGGCGTCGACCGACACGTCGGCGACATGGGCGACATAGGTGTTGAAGCTTTCATGCACGGCGACGCCGCGGCCCTTGCCCTGCGGCAGCGGCTGTCCCCAGCCGGCCTTCTCCGCCGCCAGCTTCAGCACGCCGGCCAGACGCGGATGGTCCTTCAGCATCTCCATGCGGAAGGCCACCGGGTCCTTGCCGGCCGCCTTGGCGAGGCGGTCGATCATCACCTCCTTGGCATAAGCCGTGTGGGTGTGCCCGACCGAACGCCACCACAGCGTCGTGACCGGCGAGGCGACGGTGTGCGCGTCGACCGCGAGGTTCGCCACCGGATAGGCCATGTCCGAGGCGCCCTCGACCATCGTCGCATCGACGCCGTTCTTGACCATCACCGCCTCGAACGGCGTGCCGGCCATGAAGCTCTGGCCGACGATGCGCTGCTTCCAGCCGACCAGATCGCCCTTGGCATCGACCGCCGCCGTGACCCGGTGCAGGACCAGCGGACGGTAACGGCCACCCTTGATGTCGTCCTCCCGCGTCCAGACCAGATGCACCGGAGCCTTGGGATAGGCCTTGGCGATGGTGACCGCCTCGGCGATGTAGTCGGCGCTGGGGGTGGCGCGCCGGCCGAAGCTGCCGCCGGCCCACTGGGTCTCGATCTTCACCTGCTCCGGCTTGCAGCCCAGGATGTGGGCGGCGACCATCTGCTCGACCGTCTGGAACTGCGACCCGGCCCAGATGGTGCAGCCACCCTCCGGGTCCAGCGCCACCACGGCGTTCAGCGGCTCCATCGGCGCATGGGCGAGGTAGGGGAAGACGAACTCGCCTTCCACTACATGGCCGCCCTTGGCCTTGGCGTCGGCGATCGCCTTCTCCGCATCGCCCTTGGCGGCGGCGACGTCACCCGGCTTCTCCGCCGCCTTGCGGTAGTCGGCCAGCATCGCGTCGGTGCCGCGCGTCTCGGCCTTGGCGTCGTCCCAGGCGACCGTCAGCGCCTCGCGGCCCTTGATGGCGGCCCAGGTGTTCTTGGCGATCACCGCGACGCCGACCGGCAGGGTCAGCACCTCGATGACGCCCGGCACCTTGCGGGCGGCGGCGTCATCGACGCTCTTCACCGTACCGCCGAAGCGCGGGCTGCGGGCCAGCACCGCCGTCACCTGACCGGGACGGCGGATGTCCATGGCGAAGATGGCGGTGCCGTTGGTCTTGCTGACATGGTCCAGACGATGCAGGTCCGGATTGCCGATCAGCACATAGTCCTTCTGGTCCTTCAGCTTGACCTGCTGCGGCACCGGCAGCTTCGCCGCCTCTTCCGCCAGTTCGCCGAAGGTCAGGCTGCGGTTGCTGGCGGCATGGCGGACCACGCCCTTCGACACCGTCACCTCGCCGGCCGGCACGTTCCAGCGCGCGGCTGCGGCGGCGACCAGCATGGCGCGGGCGGCGGCGCCGGCCATGCGCAGCTCGTCCCAGCTGTTGGCGACGGCGGTGGAGCCGCCGGTGCCCTGCACGCCGAAGAAGTGGTTGGCATACAGCTTCTGGTTGGCCGGAGCGAAGGCGCCGCGCACCTGGGACCAGTCGGCGTCAAGCTCCTCCGCCGCGATGGTGGCGAGGCCGGTGACGATGCCCTGGCCCTTGTCCAGATGCTTGGCCAGCACGGTGACCGTGTTGTCCGGCGCGACGATGATGAAGGCGTGCGGGCGCGGGTCGGCGGGCCCGACGATCTTCGGCGCGGCTTCGGCGGCCAGCGCCGGCATGGGCAGATGCGCGCCGATGACCAGCGCGCCGGCCCCGACGCCGATGGCCTTCAGGAAGCCGCGGCGCGAGGGGGCCGGCAGCGGACCGGGAGCGAAACCGGACTCCGGAAACCCATGCTCGGCGGCGTGACGGATCAGATGATGCAGCATGGATCAGGCCCTCATCGTCTGGGCGGCATCCTTGATCGCCGCGCGGATGCGGACATAGGTGGCGCAGCGGCAGACATTGCCGTCCATCGCCGAGTCGATGTCCTGGTCGGTGGGGTTCTGGTTGTCGGTCAGCAGCGCGATGGCGCTCATGATCTGGCCCGACTGGCAATAGCCGCACTGGACGACGTCCAGCTTCTGCCATGCCGCCTGGACGGCCTGGGCGGCCTTGCCCTTCACGCCCTCGATGGTGGTGATCTTGCTGTCCGGCGTCAGCATGCTGACGGGGGTCTGGCAGGCGCGGGTCGGCGTGCCGTCGACATGGACGGTGCAGGCGCCGCACTGGGCGATGCCGCAACCGAACTTGGTGCCGGTCATGTTCAGCTCGTCCCGCAGAACCCACAGGAGCGGCATGTCCTCCGGAACGTCGACCTGACGCTCCTCGCCGTTGACGTTGATGCGAACCATGGCTCTTGCCTCTTTCTCCCTGAACGGAACCGCCGGCTTTTTGGGGGCGACGACAGGTCCGCTGCCCGGCTATGGGCGTTGGCTAGGAATTGAAAGTTTTTTGATTGTCGGCTGCTGGGTCAGCTCTGCCTCGACAGAATACACCGTCCAGTGCACAATGAAGTAGGTGGCTTTGGTTCATATCGTCATGAAGGCAATTCATAACCCTGCGCTCGACCTCAACCTCATCAAGGTGTTCGACGCGCTCTTGGAGACCCGCAACGTCTCCCGCGCCGCCGACGCGCTGGGTGTCAGCCAGTCGGCGGTCAGCCACGCGCTGGCCCGGCTGCGCACGCTGGTCGGCGACCCGCTGTTCGTGCGCACCGGCAACCGGATGGAGCCGACGCCGCGCGCCCAGCGTCTGGCCGAACCGCTGCGCGACCTGCTGGTGGGGGCCGCCCGCGCCCTGTCGGCGGAGGAGGATTTCGATCCCCAGCGGGAGGAGCGGAACTTCACCATCTCCACCTCCGATTCGATGCAGGCGGTGCTGCTGACCGGCATCCTGCGCGATGCGGTGGAGGGCAACCAGCGCGTCACGGTCTCGCTGCTCAGCCTCGATCCCGACGCCATGCTGAACGCGCTGGACGACGGCACGCTGGACCTCGCCATCGGCTATCTGCCGGAGCTGCGGCGCTGGCACGACCGGCAGGTGCTGTACCGGGAAACCCATGTCTGCCTGTTCAACCCGGCGCTCGTGCCCGTCACCCCGCCGATCGGGCTGGAGGATTACACCCGCTATCCGCACCTGATGCCGTCGTTGCGCGGCGGCCTGACCAGCTTCATCGACGACGAACTGGCGGCGCTGGGCACAAGGCGGCGCGTCGCCGCATCCACCACCCAGTTCCTGGCGATCCCGATGATCCTGACCCAGGCGCCGATGCTGACCTCGCTGCCCGCCCGGCTGGCCCAGTTGTGCGCCGATGCGCTGGGGCTCGCCACCAGCCCGCTGCCCTTCGACGTCGGCGACTACGAGGTGTCGATGATCTGGCACCGCCGCAACACCGGCTCCCCCTCCCACGGCTGGCTGCGGCAACGGATGGCCGAGGAAGCGGCGAAGCTCTGACATGAAAAGGGCGCCCACATCGGGGCGCCCCTCCTTTGCCGTCCTGTCCGCCGTCCCTCAATCCGCCGTAATCGACCGGATCTCGTCCTGGCTGAAGCGCTGCTGCTCCTCCATCACCATCTGGGACAGCTCGCGCTTCAGGCGGTTGAACTCCGGGGCGGAGCCGTCGCGGGGACGCGGCATGTCGACCAGCACGTCGCGCTTTATGGTGCCCGGCCGGTAGGTCATCACGATGATGCGGTCGGCCAGATAGATGCTCTCCTCAATGGAGTGGGTGACGAACAGGATGGTCTTGCCGACCTCCTCCCAGATGCGCAGCAACTCGTCCTGAAGGGTGCGGCGGGTCAGGGCGTCGAGCGCGCCGAACGGCTCGTCCATCAGCAGGATCGGGCTGTCGAGCGCCAGTACGCGGGCGATGGCGACGCGCTGGCGCATGCCGCCCGACAGATCCTTGGGGAAGCGGTTGCGGAAGTCCTGCAGGTGCAGCTTCTGCAGCAGCCACTCCACCCGCTCCGCGATCTCGGCCTTGGACATCCCCTTGATCTCCAGGCCGAAGGCGACGTTCTGCGCCACCGTCATCCAGGGAAACAGGGCATATTCCTGGAACACCATGCCGCGGTCGGGACCGGGTTCGGTGATGGTGCGGCCATCGACGGTGACGGTGCCCTTCGTCGGCGGCTGGAACCCGGCCACCGCGTTCAGCAGCGTGGACTTGCCGCAGCCCGACGGCCCCAGCAGGCAGACGAACTCGCCCTTGCGGATGTCGAGATCGATGTTCTGCAGGGCGACGATCTTCTGCGCACCGACGGAGAAGGTCTTCTCCACCCCGCGCACCTGGATCTGCACGGGCGCGGCGTCGGGAACGGGCGTGGTGTCGGCAACGGTCTTCAGCATGGACATCATCTCCAGTCCCTCCCCATCAATTCTCAAGCCCGCGGTGCCAGCGCAGAAGGTGGTTGTTCAGGCGGTTCATGCCGATGTCGATGGCGAGACCCAGCAGGCCGATGGTGAACATCCCGGCGATGATCTTGTCGGACCACATGAACTCGCGCGCTTCCAGGATGCGGAAGCCGAGGCCGGAGTTGACGGCGATCATCTCCGACACGATGACGACGATGAAGGCGGTGCCGATGCCGATCCGGGCGCCGGCCAGGATATAGGGGGTGGCGGCCGGCAGGATGACGCGGACGAACATGGTCAGCCGGCCGGCGCCCAGATTGCGGGCGGCGCGCAGATAGATGCCGTCGACATGGCGCACCCCGGCGATGGTGTTCATCAGCACCGGGAAGAAGGCGCCGATGGCGATCAGAAAGATTGCCGGCGGGTTGCCCAGCCCGAACCACAGGATCGACAGCGGGATGTAGGCGATGGGCGGGATCGGCCGCAGCACCTGCATCAGCGGATCGAACAGCGCGTAGATGCGCGGGTTGGCGCCCATGGCGAGACCCAGCGGAAGGGCCAGCCCGGCGCCGACGGCGAAGCCCAGCACCACGCGGTACAGGCTGGACCAGGCGTCGAACAGCATCTCGCCCGACAGCGCCCACAGGATCCAGCTGGATTGCGCCGGATCATAGGGCTCGGTCGGCAGCAGATAGGCCCACCAGCGCTCCACCACCGCGACGGGCGACGGCAGAACCACTTGATTGATCAGGCCGGAACTGGACAGGGCCTGCCACAGCGCGATGGCGAGGACCGGAACCAGGGCGCCGCGCGCGACGGCGGCGGGCGAGAAACGGGGCTTGGCTTGGGACATCGGGCGTCCTCCTTCCGCTGGGTGTGGCTCAGTTCGCCTTCACGGTGCCGGCATCAGCCGCCTTGGTGGTGGCCTTCGCCTTCTCCAGCAGGTCCAGCTTCACCCAATCCTCGGCCTTCGGCGGGGTGTCCATGCGGCCGACGCCGAACTTCTGCATCATGTCGGTCGTGACCTGCACGTGATGGACCGAGATGTCGTAGCTATAGGGCGAGTTGCCGATGGCGTCCTTGAAGTCCTGGCTGCTCAGCTGACCCTTGAACATCTTCTCGCGGACATAGGTCTCGGCCAGATCGGGGTTGGCGATGAAGGTCGCCGTCGCCTCGACGAAGCAGCGGACCAGCCGCTGGGCGACGTCCGGCTTCTTCTTGTAGAAATCCTCGGTGACCACCAGCGACCGCACCGGCTCGCCCAGCTCGGTGTCGTAGGGCTTCACCACCTCGACGCCGAAGCCCTTGTTGATGGCTTGGCTCGACTGCGGTTCGGACTGCGACATGGCGTCGATGCTGCCGGCCAGCAGGGCCTGATTCATGTCGGCGTAGGCCATGTAGACGATCTGCACGTCCTTGCCCGGACGGTCGGACCAGCTCAGCCCATGCTTCGACAGCTCGGCCAGCAGGATCAGCTCCTGGGCGCCGCCGCGCGGGGTAGCGACCTTCTTGCCCTTCAGGTCGGCGATGCTCTTGATGCCGGCGTCCGGTTTGGCGACGATGCGGGCGCCACCCTTGGCGAAGCCGGCCACCGCATAGATCGGCACGCCGGACGCGCGGCCGGCGATGGCGGCGTCGACGGCGCTGGCGGCGACGTCGATCTCGCCCGCCACGATGGCCGGCAGGATGTCGATGCCCTTGGCGAAGACCCGCTCCTCGATCTTCAGGTCGTACTTGCCGGCGATCTCCTTCATGTAGGAAACCGCGCCGTAATGGGCGAATTTCAGGTTGCCGAGTCGGACCAGATCGGCGGCCGAGGCGGCCTGGGTGGCGAGCGCGGCAGCGGCGAAGGCGGTGGCGGCAAGCAGGGTCTTCCTGAGCATCTGGTCTCTCCCATGGGGCTTGGTCCGCGACCCGTCGCCGCGGTTGACCAGGAAGAGAGCAAGCGGCGTGCCATAATCAGTTCGCTGCGCAAACAGTTGAAAAGCCTGGACCCGGCCTTTCCGGTCACAGCTTCTTTCGGCGGAAATCCGCCGTCGCGGCTCCAGCAGTCGGCGGATTTCCGCCGATGGCAGGGCTGCGGCAGGTCGCCGCGCCAGGTGGAAGCCCGCCTTGCCGCATACGACAAGTCATCGCAGCGCAACGAAAAAACGTGTAGAAGATGCTGCATCTGCGAACCAACGCACGCGCTCAACGATAGGGACAAGAAACATGGCCGAGAGCATGGGAATCGAGACCATCGGCGTCATCGGCGCCGGACAGATGGGTAACGGCATCGCCCAGGTCTGCGCCGTCGCCGGCCTGACGGTGGTGATGACCGACATCTCCGAAGCAGCGGTGCAGCGCGGCCTGTCGACCGTTGCCGGCAGCCTGGACCGTCTGGTCAAGAAGGAGAAGATGACCGCCGCCGACCGCGAAGCGGCCCTGGCGCGCATCACCGCCACCACCGACAAGTCGAAGCTGGCTGCTTGCGATCTGGTGATCGAGGCCGCGACCGAGAACGAGGACCTGAAGGTCAAGATCCTGAAGGATCTCTGCGCGACCCTGAAGCCGGAGGCGCTGGTCGCCACCAACACCTCGTCGATCTCCATCACCAAGCTGGCGACGGCCACCGACCGTCCGGACCGCTTCATCGGCCTGCACTTCTTCAACCCGGTGCCGCTGATGGCGCTGTTGGAGATCATCCGCGGCATCCAGACCAGCGACGACACCCACGCCAAGGCGATGGCCTTCGCCAAGCGCGTCGGCAAGTCGCCGATCACCGCGAAGAACAGCCCCGGCTTCGCCGTCAACCGCATCCTCTGCCCGATGATCAACGAGGCGATCTTCGCGCTGCAGGAAGGCATCGCCACGGCCGAGGACATCGACGCCGGCATGAAGGCCGGCTGCAACCACCCGATCGGCCCGTTGGCGCTCGCCGATCTGATCGGTCTGGACACCATGCTGTCGGTGATGGAGGTCTTCTATGAAGGCTTCAACGATCCGAAGTACCGCCCGGCCCCGCTGCTGAAGGAGATGGTCGACGCCGGCTTCCTCGGCCGCAAGACCGGCCGCGGCTTCTACGACTACAGCAAGTGAGCTAAGGGGGTGGGGGAAGTTAGACCCCCACCCTAACCCTCCCCCGCTCTCAGCGGACCTACGGTCCGCCTGTCGCGTCAGCACAAAGCGAAGCTTTGTGCGAGAGCTTCGCAGGGGAGGGGACTGCCGCCACTGTTCCGCTCAAGCGCCTGCCCCCTCCCCCGCCCAGCGGGGGAGGGTTGGGGTGGGGGCACGCCCGCGCTCCATCGCCGCGACCAGTTCGCGCTCCAGCGTCTCGGCCCGGTGCGCCGCCGTGTGCGCGGCCAGGATGCGCCGACGCGCCTGCTCGCCGATCTCGCCCTCCGCCGCCGGGCGGCGCAGCACCTCCAGCACCTCGCCGGCGCTTTCGGCCAGGATGATCTCCCGCCCCGGCTCCAGCAGCGTGTCGATGCCGTCCCAGATGTCGGAGATGATCGGCGTGGCGCAGGCTGCCGCTTCGAACAGGCGGACGCTGGGGCTGTAGCCGGCGCGGATCATGTCCTCGCGCGTCACGTTCAGCGTGAAGCGGCTCGCCGCGTAGAAGGCCGGGTGGTCGGCCGGCGGCACATGGTGCAGCCGCTCCACATTCGCGGGCCAGACGATGTCGTCGGGATACTGCGGCCCGGCCACGACGAAGCGCAGCTCCGGCGCCCGGCGTGCCGGCTCCAGCAGCAGGCGGTCCAGCGTCGGCTGGCGGTCGATGCTGTAGGTGCCGAGATAGCTGAGGTCCCAACGCTTGGACACCGGCATCGGCGCATAGGCCTCCGCATCCACCGAGCAATAAAGCGCCCGCGCCGCCGGCGAGCCGTACCGCTCCATCAGCCGGTCGAGCGTCGGCCCGCCGGTGAAGGAGAAATACACATCAAAGCCGGGGATGACCTCCGGGGCGAGATACTCGTAGTCGCCGCGCTCCAGCTTCGCCAGCGTCACCGGCGTGTCGATGTCGTAGAAGGCCACCACGCCCCGCGCCGTCTCCTGCGCCCAGCGTCCGACCGCGACACCTTCCGGCACGTAAGATCCCACCAGCACCGCATCCGCCCCGGCGACCGCAGCGGTGAAGCGCTTCAGATCCTCAAGGTCGGTGTAGAAGGCCAGTTCGCACCAGCCCGGATTCGGCAGGTCGCGGTTGTCGGCGTACCAGGGAACGTCCCGCTCCAGGAACAGGATCTCGTGCCCGCGCGCCGCGAAGGATTTCAGCAGCGCGCGGAAGGTGGTGGCGTGGCCGTTGCCCCAGGAGGAGGACAGGCTGAGCCCCAAAACGACCAGCTTCATGCCGCGCTCCGTTCCCGGCGGGCGGCCAGCGCGCCGCGCAACAGCTGGTCCACCTCGACCGCCCGGCGGGCATAGGTGTGGCCGGCCAGGATGCGGCGCCGCGCCGCCTCGCCGATGGCGCGGGAGCGTTCCGGCGTCAGGGCGCGCAGATGCTCGGTCACGTCCTGCCCGTCGCGGGCGACCAGCACCTCCTCATCCGGGGCCAGGAACAGTTCCACCCCCTCCCAGGCGTCGGTGATCAGGCAGGCACCGGCGCCGGCCGCCTCGAACACGCGGGTGGCGGGGGAGAAGCCGACCTCCGCCATGCTGTCGCGTGCGATGTTCAGCACCGCCTTGGCCGAGGTGTTGAAGGCGTTGTGGTCGGCGGTGCCGACATGGCCGATGTGGGTGACGTTGGCCGGCAGCCCCTTGGTCTCCCAGCCGCTGCCGCCGATGATGTAGCGGGCGTCATGATTGCGCGCCGCCGGCTCCAGGAAGAAGCGTTCCACCCGCGCCTCGCGGTCGGGCAGCCGGTTGCCGAGGAAGTTCAGGTCGGCGCGGAAGCGGTCCTGCGGCGGCACCGGATGGTGGGTCGACGGGTCCAGTGCGTTGTAGACCGGCCGGCAGACCGGCGCCCCCATCGCCTCATAGGCCGTCACCACCGGCGGCCCGCCGCCATAGGTCAGCACGAAGTCCAGCTCCGGCAGGCGGCGGCGCAGCACATGGTCGGGCGCCTGCCGCAGCTCCGCCAGCGTCGCCGGGGCGTCCACGTCCCAATAGATGCGCAGCGCCTGCGGGTTGGCGGCATCCATCACGCCGTCCAGCAGTTCGTCGTCGAAGACGCCGACGCCATTCGCCTTCACCACCACGTCGGCCTTCACCGCTTCGGCGATCACCGCACGGCAGGCCTCGGGCGTGGCGTCATAGACGACGACCTTGGCGTAGTCCGGCGGCTCGATGTCGCGGTGCTTCTGGCGGTCGAAGGCGTCCGGCTCGTAAAAGGTGATGTCCCAGCCATGCTTGGCCAGTTCGCTCAGCATGCCGCGGTAATAGGTGGCCGCGCCGTTCCAGTATGAGGACAGCAGGCTGGACCCGTAAAAGGCCATCTTCATCGGGCGGACTCCTCAAGGACCGGTTCTTTTTCATTGCCGCGCAGGCTGCCGACGATGGTCAGCAGCTCATCGACGCGGTGGGCGCAGGTGTGGCGGGCGCGGATCGTCTCCAGCCCGTTGCGGATCAGCTCGGCGCGCAGCCCCTCGTCCCGGTCGATGGCACGCAGGTGGGCGGCCAGCTCCTCGCCGTAGCGGGCGAACAGGAAATCGCGGCCGGGGCGGAACAGCCCTTCCGAATCGCTCCACGGCGCGCTGACCAAGGGGATGCCGCAGGCCAGCGCCTCGAACACGCGGATGGTCGGGATGCCCGGCAGCATGTCGACATAGAAGCGGCGCGGCACATGGACGGTGACGCGGTGGCGGGCGAAGATCTCCGGCGCCCGCGCGTTCGGCAGCCAGCCCTTGTAGGCGATGCCGTAGCGCTTCAGCGTTGCCAGCGCGGCGGCCGGATAGCGCACGCCGTAGATCTCCAGCGGCAACCCGGCGTCCCTGGCCGGCGCGAAGAGGAAGCGTTCAAGCTCCTCCGTCCGCTCGCCGTCGCCCCAATTGCCGATCCACACCGCGCCGCTGCGCGGCCCTTCTTCGGCCGGCGGGTGGAACAGCCGGATGTCGGCGGCTTCGTGCCAGACGAAGACGCGGCCTTCCCAGCCCCAGCGGCGGTAGACCGCCGCCAGTGTCTCGCCGAAGGCCAGCACGCCGTCATAGCCGGACAGGTCGAAGGCGTTGATCGCCTTGGGATCGCTGACCGCGCGGTGATGGGTGTCGTGGAACAGCAGGGTGAAGCGCCCGCCGCGCTTGCGCGCTTCGCCGACGGCCGCGACCAGGGCCGGGTCGTTCCATTCATGGACGATCACCAGATCGGCGCCGTCGCAAGCCGCCTCCACGTCGAAGCCCTTCGGCATGGTGCGCGAGGACAGCTCCGGATACAGCGTGCGATAGGCGTCCAGCCCCGCCTCGCCATGGTCGGCAAGCAGGTTCTGCAGGCTCCAGGCCCCTTCCGGTTCCAGCACCTGCACGTCATGGCCGCGGGCGATCAGGTCGCGCAGGACACCGCGCAGGAAATGGGCGTTGCCGTGGTTCCAGCAGGAGGCCAGCGAATGGGTGAAATAGACGATCCTCACGCGATCACCTCCGAACGCACGGGATGCGTCACCGACCGATAGACGTCGAGCATCCCGGCGGTGAGCCGGTCCATGTCATAGCGGGCGGAGCGGCGGCGGGCGGCGGTGCCGAGCCGCCGGGCCTCCAGCGGGTCGTCGAGCAGCCGGCGCAGGGTCGCGGCCAGCGCCTTGGCATCGCCCGGATCGGTGAAGATGGCGGCGCCGTCCCATAATTCGCGGAAGCTGGCGATGTCCGACAGCACCAGCGCGCAGCCGGCCTGCGCCGCCTCCAGCACCGTCAGCCCGAACGGCTCGTAGAGCGGCAGGGAGGCGAAGACCGGCGCCCGTGCCATCCATCCGGCGACCGACGCGCCGTCCAGCCGCCCCAGCGCCCGCGCGTGCTCCAGCCCCACCCGATGCCCGGTCGGGCTTTCCAGCGGCCCGGCGGCGAAGACCGGCACATCCAGCAGCTTCGCCGCCGCGTCCAGCAGCGCGACGTTCTTGCCGCAATCCCACAGCCGCCCGGCGGTGAAGACGAAGCGTTCCCGCCCCATCGCGGCCCGCCGCGGTCCGGCCTTGCGGGCATAGCGCCCGTTGCGCACCACCACCGGCGCCGCCACGCCATACAAGGCGGCGGTCGCTTCGGCAAAGGCGGCACTGGGCGCCACCAGCACGTCGCAGGCCTGATAGCCGCGGCGCAGCAGCTCCGTCCGCCAGCGGAAATCCTCCGGCATCCCGCCGCCGCGCACCGCCACCCACCAGCTCGCCATGCAGGAATGGCAGACGCCGACGACCGGCATGGTGAAGCCGGCGTCGGCGGCCAGCGCCGGACTGTTCAGATGCACCACGTCGGGACCGAGCCGCGCGGCCAGATCGCCCAGCGCCTCCGCCGTGCGGCGCACGGCCGCCTCGTCGGGAGCGGTCCAGTCCAGGGCCAAGCCGGTGTCGATCAGTTCCAGCCCGTCCACCGCCGCGGCGGCGGCGATCTGGTCGGGGTGGGGCGACGGCCCCAGCACCGCCAGCGTCACCCGCGTCCCCTGCCCTGCCAGTTCACGCGCCAGATCCAGCGCATAGGTCCACACCCCGCCGACACTGTCGGCCGTCATCAGCACGTATGGGGGTTCTGCAGGCAGCGGTTTCTTCTGGGCACCAGTCAGCGGCAGGAGCATGCCGCCTCCAGTTCCGTCAGCGGCAAGGGCTCGTCCTCCTGGATGTCGCTCAGGTGTTCGAACTGGCCAAGGTAATGCTCGTGTGCCCGCTCCCACGCCCGGTCGTCCGGCTCGCCCCACAGGCGGCGGTAGTCCGGCGAGGCCGGATAGGGGTAGAGCGGCACCGGGTCGTTGGCCCACACCCCGGCGGCAAGCAGCTTCTCCCGCCAGGTCCTGACCATGTCGGCGTCGTCGCCGGCCACGGCGATCAAATTGGCCTGGACGAAGGGCACGCTGCGCCGGGCATGGATCAGCCGGTCGGCCAGATCGTCGGTGCTCATCCGGCATTTCTTGTCGAGCGAGGCGCGGCCTTCCTCGGTCAGGCTTTCCACCCCGGCCTCGATCGACACGCAGCCGGCCGCGCCCAGGAGGTCGAGCATGTCCGGCTTCCACAGATCGATGCGCGTCTGCACGCCGAACTGGATCGGCCGCTCCACCAGCGCTTCCAACAGGTCGCGCCGGGGCAGGAAGATCTCGTCGATGAAATAGACGTAGCGGACGCCGGCCGCGATCAGCCCGTCGATCTCCTCCAGGATGAGGACGGTGTCGCGCCGCCGGTACTGGTCGCGGAAATCGATCTTGGCGCAGAAGCTGCAGTTGTAGGGGCAGCCGCGCGACGCCTCCACCTCCGCCCCCGGCCCGACCGGCTCGGTGCCATAGCGGTGGTGGTGGTGCGGATGGCGCTGCAGCCACTCCGCCGGCCAGGATAGCGCCGGCAGATCGGTGAAGCGCGCCGCGTGCGGCCCGCCGGTCACCACCAGATCGCCGTCGCGGCGGAAGGCCAGCGCTGGTATGTCGTCCAGCGCCCCGCCGTCAGCCAGTTTGGCGACGATCTCCTCGCACTCCCCGCGCACCACCAGATCGACGCCGAGCTTGCTCAGCGTCGGAGCCGGGGTGGTGGAGCCGTGCGGCCCAACCGCGACGGTCCGCCCGCCCCGGCCGTCGAGCGCCGCCAGGAACTCGCGCGGCACCCGCAGCTCCGGCTGGGCGCAGCGCCAGAACAGGTAGGTCGGCGCCGTGGTCAGCACGGTCATGGTGGGGGCGAAGGCGGCGACCCGCTCCGCCATCTCCGCGTTCGACAGGCCGTCCAGCGCGCCGTCGAGCATCAGCACCTCGTGCCCGCCCTGCTCCAGCAGCGCTTTGCTGTATCCCAGCTCCAGCGGCAGATGCGCTTCGCGGCATCCGAAATAGATGCTGTGGTCGAAGCTCCAGGCCGGGTTGACCAGCGCGACCCTCATCAGGCCGCCTCCACCGACGGGGTGGCTTCGGGCAGGCCGCTCTTCTCCGCCCGCAGCCATTCGGCCAGCAGAGCCACGCCGCGCTTCCACTCCGTCGGCGCGGCCAGTCCCAGCGCGTCGCGCACCGCGCGGGTGTCCGACACGTAATAGCGCTGGTCGCCCGCTCGCCAGTCGCCGTAGCTGACCTCCACCTTGCGGCCCATCAGATATTCGATGTGCGCGATCAACTGGCGCAGGCTGATGGCGTTGGCCGCCCCGCCGCCCAGGTTGAAGGCGCGGCCCTTCACCTGCTCGATCCGCTCCCAGGCGGAGACATAGGCCTGCACCGTGTCGGCGGCGAACAGCACGTCGCGCACCTGCCGGCCGTCGCCGTAGATGGTGATCGGCTCGCCGTTCAGGGCGCGGATCAGGAAATGGGCGACCCAGCCCTGATCCTCCGTTCCCATCTGGCGCGGGCCGTAGATGCAGCTCATCCGCAGCACGGCGGTCGGCAGGTCGAAGCTGCGGGCGTAATCCAGCACATACTGGTCCGCCGCCCCTTTCGAGCAGCCATAGGGCGTGTGGAAGTCGAGCGGACGCGCCTCCGACACGCCATGCGCGCGGATCGCCGGATCCACCGGCGCATAGGCGTCGTTCACCAGTTCCAGGGGCACGTCGGCGAGGTCGCCATAGACCTTGTTGGTGCTGGCGAAGATCACCGGCGTGCGCCTGCCGGTTCGGCGAACCGCCTCCAGCAGGGAGAGCGTGCCGCGGATGTTCACCTCGAAATCATCGACCGGGTCGACCATGCTGGTGGTCACCGCGACCTGGGCGGCCAGATGGAACACCGCCTTGGCGTCCTTCGCGGCATCGGACAGCGCCTGTTCGTCGCGCAGGTCGGCGGTGACGGCGCTGATGCGCGACGGGTGGCGGGCCTTCAGCCAGCGCAGGTTCCGCTCCACCCCCGGACGGCGCAGCGCGTCGAAGATCAGCACGTCATGCCCGTCCGACGCCAGCCGGTCGGCAAGGTTCGATCCGATGAAACCGGCACCGCCGGTGATCAGAACCGGGTTCTTGGTTGCGCTCATGCCACCAGACCCCGCTCTTCCAGTTCGCGGCGGGCGTCGGCGACGCGGTCCTGCGCCTCCTGCCGGGCGACCCACTCGGCCAGTTCGGCCAGCCCTTCGGAGAAATCCTCCTTCCGGTCATAGCCCAGCACGGTGCGCGCCTTGGTCAGATCGGGAATGTTGTGGCGGATGTCGCCGGCGCGCGCCTTGCCGGTGATGTCCGGCGCCAGGTCCGGCCGGCCCATCGAGGCGGCCTGCATCAGCGCCACCTCCTCCACCGTGCGCTCCTCGCCGGAGCCGATGTTGAAGACCTCGCCGTTGGCCGCCGGGTTGTCCAGCGCCAGCAGGAAGGCGCGGGCGACGTCGCGGACATGCACGAAGTCGCGGCGCTGCTGCCCATCCTCGAAGATCATCGGGCGCTGGCGATTGGCGATGCGGGAGGCGAAGATCGCCAGCACACCGGTGTAGGGGTTCGACAGCGCCTGCCCCGGCCCATAGGCGTTCCACAGCCGTAGCGCCGATCCCTCCATCCCATACTGCGCGGTCAGCGTCAGGGTCAGCCGTTCCTGCACGTACTTGCCGATGGCATAAACCGACTTCAGCGCCGGGCGCTTGCTTTCCGGGGTGCGCACCGGCACCAGCGGCCGGCCCTGCTGGTCCAGCGGATCCCAGGTCCCATCCGGATTGCGGGCGCCGCGGACGACGTCCTCCATCAGCGTGCCGTCGGCGGTGCGGTACAGCCCCTCGCCATAGATGCTCATCGACGAAGCGACGACCACCCGGCGCACCGGCTTATCGATCAGGCGCTGGAACAGCACGGCGGTGCCATAGTCGTTCACCGAGGTGTAGCGGTCGACCGCATACATGCTCTGGCCGACGCCGACCTCCGCGGCGAGGTGGATCACCGAATCGACGCCTTCCAGCGCCTGGGCCACCATCGCCTCGTCGCGCACGTCGCCGACCAGCAGCTCCACGTCGGGGTCCAGTTCATCGGGGCGCTGCTGCGTCGGGTGCACCTGTTCGATCAGGCTGTCCAGAACCCGGACACGGTCGCCGCGGGCAAGCAGGGCCTTGGCGACGTGGCGGCCGATGAAGCCGGCTCCGCCAGTGACGAGAACGGTCTCTCCCACAAGTCCCTCCGAGGAATTTCAAACATTCTTGACGTTGACGTGCGGAAACAAGGGGCAGGGCCTGCGGACATCGACACCGCGAGCCCCCCGCTCGTCCCCGCAAGTTGCCCAGGGCACCCTGTGCGGTTTTATTTCAGGACCGGCTCGCAACTCATTGTCGGAGTCACGTCGGCCGTACTGTCGACGTTAACACCGGCGTGAAAAATTGCGCACCTCGTCCAAAAGGCTTGCTACCAACGACCGATCTTCCGATGACTCCTTTTAAAGTCTACAAATATCCGCGCTCCGTGAAATGACGTGCATTTAAGGACGGGAGATCTCAGTGACTGGGAAAAAGCTCCGGGTAGCAATCGCTGGTGTCGGGAATTGTGCATCATCTTTTGTACAAGGGATATGCTATTATGCTGACGCCAAAGCCAATGAGCCGCCCCCGGGGCTTATGACTGTCGACATCGGCGGTTATCACGTTGGAGACATCGAGATTTCTGCGGCCTTCGATGTTGCAGCCTCAAAAGTGGGATCTGATGTCGGAGAGGCTATTTTCGCACCTCCTAATAATACTTTCCGCTTCGCCAAGCCGCCGCGCTTCGGCGTGCAGGTCGACCGTGGGCCGACGCTGGACGGCATAGGAAAATACCTCGCCGGAGACATCACCGAATCGGAGCAGCGGCCGGTGAACGTGGCGGAAACGCTGCGCCGCACCGGCACCGACATCCTGGTGTCCTACCTGCCGGTCGGGTCGCAGCAGGCCACGGAATTCTATGCCGAACAGGCGCTGGAGGCCGGCTGCGCCTTCGTCAACTGCATACCCGTCTTCATCGCTTCCAACCCCGTCTGGGCACGGCGCTTCGCCGAACGCGGGCTGCCGATCATCGGCGACGACATCAAGAGCCAGGTCGGCGCCACCATCGTCCACCGCATGCTGGCCAACCTGTTCCGCGAGCGCGGCGTGCGGCTGGACCGAACCTACCAGCTGAATTTCGGCGGCAACACCGACTTCAAGAACATGCTGGAACGCGAGCGTCTGGAATCGAAGAAGATCTCCAAGACCCAGGCGGTCACCAGCCAGCTGGACGTGCCGCTCGATCCGGATGACGTGCATGTCGGCCCCAGCGACCATGTGCCGTGGCTGACCGACCGCAAATGGGCGCATATCCGGCTCGAAGGCACGACCTTCGGCGGCGTGCCGCTGAATGTGGAGCTGAAGCTGGAGGTGTGGGACAGCCCGAACTCCGCCGGCATCGTCATCGACGCGGTGCGCTGCGCCAAGCTGGCGCTCGACCGCGGCATCGCCGGCCCGCTGGTCGGCCCGTCCAGCTACTTCATGAAGTCGCCACCGGAACAGTTCACCGATCACGAGGCGCGGGAGCGCACGCTGCGCTTCATCGCCGGCGAGCCGCCTATGGATTTCCCGCGGGAGCCCAAGCCGACCCGCCTGATGTGAGCGGCGGCATGGAAACCATCTTCATCCTGATCCGCCACGGCTCGCATGACCGGCTGGGCTCGGTCCTGTGCGGCCGCATGGCCGGCGTGACGCTCAGCGCCCAGGGCCGGGCGGAGGCCGACACGCTGGCCGACCGCCTGTCGGGACAACGCCTGGCCGCCGTGCTGTCCAGCCCGCTGGAACGCGCGGTCGAGACCGCCACCCCCATCGCCGAACGGCAGTCCCTTCCCCTGACCATCGAACCGACGCTGAACGAACTCGACCTCGGCGCCTGGAGCGGCAAGCGGTTCGAGGAACTGCACGGCGACCCCGCCTGGGACCTGTGGAACCGGGCGCGCAGCCATGGCCGCCCCACCCCCGGCGACACGCCCGGCGAGTCGATGGCGGAGGCGCAGACCCGGATCGCGGCGCTGCTCGACCGGCTGCGCCGCGCCAACCCCGGCGGCACGCTGGCCCTGGTCAGTCACGGCGACATCATCAAGGCGGCGCTGGCCCACGCCATGGGCCTGCCGCTGGATTTTTACGGACGATTCGAAATCAGCCCGGCTTCCCGCAGCGTCCTGATCGCCGGCGATTGGGGGCTGAAGGTCCACAGCATCAACGAGGGTGCGGCATGACGAGCCTGACGGCCGACCAGATCCGCGAACGGGTGACAGAACTCGGCGACTGGTTCCACAACATCGACCTCAACGGCGTGCGCACGGCGCCCAACCATTTCCTCAACGACTACCCGAACGTGAAGTGGAAACGCTTCGAGCATGCGGTGCCGAAGGATCTGACCGGCCGCACCGTGCTCGACATCGGCTGCAACGGCGGCTTCTACTCGATCGAGATGAAGCGCCGCGGTGCAGACCGGGTGGTCGCCATCGACTTCGACGACCGCTATCTGGCCCAGGCGAAATTCGCCGCCGAGGTGACCGGCCAGGACATCGAATTCCACAAGATGTCGGTCTACGACGTCGCCAAGCTCGGCGAGAGCTTCGACGTCGTGCTGTTCATGGGCGTGCTCTATCACCTGCGCCATCCGCTGCTGGCGCTGGACCTGATCCACGACCATGTCGCCAAGGACCTGATGATCTTCCAGTCGATGCAGCGCGGCTCGGCCGAGGTGGCGCCGGTGCGCGCCGACTACGACTTCTTCGAACAGGATCACTTCGACGATCCCGGCTATCCGAAGCTGCATTTCATCGAACACGACTACGCCCGCGACTGGACCAACTGGTGGGCGCCCAACGCCGCCTGCGCCGAGGCCATGCTGCGCAGCGCCGGCTTCGCCATCACCGAACATCCGGAACGCGAGGTCTATGTCTGCCGCCGTGTCGACCGCCCGACCGAGGCCGGGGCCGTCTATCCCGCCCAGCCGAAAGAAGACGCCGTGAAGAAAGGGACCGAGGGATGATCGAAGCCGCCAAGATCTGGAACGAGCCCAACAACAAGTCGCACTGGGACCCCAACCTCGACCCCGAATGGGACCTGTTCGCCCGCATGACCATCCTGGCCGGGCAGGCGATCCGGGCGGAGAACTCCACCATCACCCGCGTGCTGGGCGGCATGTCCCCCATCGACCCGTCCTTCGTCCGCCGGCTCGACGAGCGCGGCGTGCTGGAGGAGGTGGACGTGGTGGCGGTCCACGGCTTCCCGCTCGACTGGAATCTCTGGCAGATCCACGAGTGGCCGAACAAGATCGACGAGATCCGCGCCGTCACGGACAAGCCGATCTGGGTGACCGAGGCCGGCGTCTCCTCCTTCGGCGCCGAAGAGGTGCAGGCCTGGGGCGTCAAGCGCACCGCCGAGCTGCTGATCGGCAAGGTGCCGCGCATCCACTGGTACAGCCTGTACGACCTGCCCAGCCACTGGGAGGCCACCACCCGCCACAAGGAGGCGGAGGGGTCGTCCTACTACCGCCATTTCCACATGGGGCTTCTGCGCGCCGACGGCACGCCGAAACCGGCGGTGGAGGCCTTCGCCCCCTATGCCGGCCAGATGGGCATCTGCCAGTGGTTCCATTACGAGGATCACCGGCTTGACGAGGCGGTGGCGTGGCTGAAGCGGCTGGGTGTCCGCCACCTGCGCACCGGCCTGTCCTGGGCCGACAGCTTCCGCCCCAATGCGCTGGATTGGTTCGACCGCCAGATGGAGGCGCTGGCCGATTTCGACGTCACCGTCACCTTCTGCTTCACCCCGGAACACCGCGGCGTCGAACCCCACCACACCAGCCCGCCCCAGGTGGCCGAGGAGTTCGCCGAGTTCTGCGCCGCGATGATCCGCCGCTACGGCACCACGCGGACGGCCGATTCGGCAGCGTCGATGGCGGCAGTGGGGTAAGCCGCGCGCAGAACCGGCAAAAGCGGTTCGGAAGGAGCAATCACGCCGCCGGGCATCTCCCTAGGATCGGTGCAGTCCAGCGCCCTAACGGAGATGCCCCATGTCGGCCCGCCTTCGCGCGGCGGCGGTTGCCCTTTTGCTGTGGATCGGTCCGGCCTATGCGGCCCAATCGACAAATCCACCGCCGCTGACCAACACCCGCTTCGACGAGGATTACCGCTACCTGCTCTCGCCCGTGGCCCGCTCCGGCGCCTTTTGGGAGCGGTTCAAGGCCATCCCGGTCACCGGCGACGGCACCGCCTCGCTCTCCACCGGCCTGGAGCTTCGCCTGCGCGGCGAAGCCATCCGCAACAGCAGCTGGGGCCAGGACGAGCCGCGCAACGACGCCTACGGCCTGTGGCGCGCCCTGCCCTATGCCGACCTGCGCGTCGGCCAGAGCTTTCGCCTGTTCGGCCAGCTCATCATGGCCGGCACGGCGGGCAAGCTGGATCCGCTGGCGCCGCCGGACGCCGACCGCATCGACCTGATGCAGGGCTTCGCCGACCTGAACGCCCCGCTCGGGGATGCCCAGGGCACGCTGCGCGTCGGCCGCCAGATGCTGGCCTATGGGTCGGAACGGCTGATCTCCATCCGCTATGGCGCCAACGTGCCCCGCTCCTTTGACGCGGTGAAGGGGATCGTCAGCGCCGGCCCGTGGCGCATCGACGCCTTCCTAGGCCGCCCGGTCCAGCCGACGCCGGAGCTGTTCGACGACGGCCGCGACGCCAAACGCACCGCTTGGGCGCTTTATGCCACGCGGCCACTTGATTTCGGTTGGACCGACAGCGCCGGCCTGGACGCCTACTACATCGGCTACCGCAACCGCAGCGCCAGCTTCGACTCAGGACGCGCCAGCGAACTGCGCCACACCATCGGCCTGCGCAGCTTCGGCAAGGCCGCCGGCTGGGATTGGAACTGGGAGGCGATGGGCCAGTTCGGCCGCTTCGGCAGCGGGTCCATCCGTGCCTGGTCGCTCGCCACCGACAGCGGCTATCGCTTCACCACGCTGCCGTTGCAGCCCCGCCTCAGCCTGAAGGCCAACATCGCCAGCGGCGACGGCGATCCGCGCGACGACCGGCTGGAGACCTTCAACCCCCTGTTCCCGCGCGCCAAATATTTCGGCGAGCTGACGCCGATCGGTCCCTATAACCTGATGAACCTGCACCCGACGCTCGACCTCGCCCTGACCGACGAGTTCAGCCTGTCCGCCTCCGCCATCGCCTATTGGCGCGAAAGCCTGGATGACGGGGTGTACGACCTGACCGGCGGCCTGCTGCGCTCCGGCGCCGCGTCACGGGCGCGCTATGTCGGCACCCAGGGCGAACTGGTGCTGTCCTACAGCTCCGGCCGCTCCTTCGAGGGGCTGGTCTCCTATTCGCTGTTCCGCCCCGGTCCCTTCCTGAAGGACAGCGGCCCGGCCAAGACCATCCATTTCGCCGGCATGGAGGCGGTCTTCAAATTTTAAAGGCGCGGCTCCCGCGACCCGAACGCGGTTTCGCGCGTTCAGACTATCGGGCGGAAGGCCTGAACGGACGAACAGCGGAAACAGGGCGCGGTGGAGCGGCGAATACAGGACAGAAGACGAGGCAAGCCGTCCCTGAAGAAGGGGCGGCTGCTCCATGTCCGCTCCGGCCTGTCGGCGGAAAAGACCCTGCTGCTGCGCATCGGGATCGTCGCGGTCCTGATCGCGCTGGTCATCGCGGTGTTCTGGTTCGACCGTGACGGACTGAAGGACCAGATCGACGGCACCATCAGCTTTCCCGACATCCTCTATTTCGCCATGATCACGGTGACCACCGTCGGCTATGGCGACATCGTGCCGGTCAGCCACTCCGCCCGCCTGATCGACGCCTTCGCCGTCACCCCCATCCGCATCTTCATCTGGTTCATCTTTCTCGGCACCGCCTACGAGCTGGTGGTGCAGAGGATCGTGGAGGAATTCCGATTGAGCCGCATTCAGAAGCAGTTGCAGGGCCACATCGTGCTGTGCGGCTTCGGGCACAGCGGATTCATCGCGGCGCAGGAGACCGTCTCGAAGGGCCATCCCGCCGACCACATCGTCGTCATCGACGATTCGGAGGACCGCATCCAGCTGGCCGCCGACGCCGGCTTCATCGGCCTTCTCGGCGACGGCACCAGCGAGGAGACGCTGACCAAGGCCTGCGTCGGCAAAGCCAAGGCGGTGATCGTCAGCACCGGGCGCGACGACACCACCATCCTGGTGATCCTGACCGTGCGCCACCTGTCCGCCGCCACCAAGATCGTGGCGAACATCAGGCAGGAGGAGAACATCAAGCTCGCCAACCTCAGCGGCGCCGATCTGGTGGTGTCGCCGCCGAAGATCGGCGGCTACCTGATGGCCGATGCGGTGGAGACGCGCCACGCCACCCCCTTCCTCTGCGACCTGATGTCGACCGGCGGCCAGATGGTGCTCAGCGAACGCCGCGCGGAAACGGACGAGGTCGGCCTGACCATGGCGGAGGTCACCGCCGGCATGGTCGTCCAGGTCCACAGCCACGGCCGCGACATACCCTTCACCGAACGCAACCGCTACATCATCCAGGCGCAGGACACGCTGCTGATCATCAGCCCACCGGGCGAGAGAAACATCCCCTCTCCCCCCCGGGGAGAGGGTTAGGGTGAGGGGGTCGCGCGGCGAGGATTCTCGGGATGGTCACGCAGTGCATCCCCCTCACCCCGACCCTCTCCCCGGGGGGAGAGGGGGACATCCCCACACGCTCAGCCCTTGTAATGCCGCCCGAAGCGGTTGTTCAGGAAGGCGTCCAGCGGCACCTGTTCCTGGCGGATGAAGCCGGCCTGCGGGATGGAGCCCTCGCGCAGCAGGTCCAGCACGGCGCAGATGCCGGCGGCAGTGGTGACCTGGATGGCGCTCCAGGTGCGGCCGGCGATCTGCTTGCTGTAGATCTTGGTGGCGAAGGTCTCCTGCCGCAGTTCGCCCTCCTGCACGCCGGTGGCGGTCGCCAGCACCAGAACCACGTCCTGCAGAGTCAGCGGCACCGCCGTCTCCAGCACGTCCTTCAGCAGATGGCGCCGCTCGCCCAGCCGCAGGTCGCGGATCAGCAGGCGGACGATGTCGCGGTGGCCAGGATAGCGCACGGTCTTGTAATCGAGGTTCCGCACCTTGCCGGCCAGCGTCTCGCACAGCGACCCCAGCCCGCCCGAGGTGTTGAAGGCCTCGTAATCGACGCCGTCCAGTGCGAAGCGCTCGTCGCCCTCCAGCGGCATCACCTCGTGCGGGCGGCCGTCGACGATGGCCTCGCACGGGTTGCAGTATTCGTTGATGAGCCCGTCGGTGCTCCAGGTCAGATTGTACTTCAGGGCGTTGGTCGGGTACTGCGGCAGGGCGCCGACCCTAAGGTGCAGGTTGTGCAGCTCGTCGAAGCGGCGGGCGAGGTCATGACCGACGATGGAAATGAAGCCCGGCGCCAGACCGCATTGCGGGATCAGCGCGCTGTTGGCGGTCTCCGCCAGCGACTTCACCTTGCGGGTGGCGGCGACATCCTCGGTCAGGTCCAGGTAATGGGCGCCGGCCGCGACGGCGGCGGTGGCGATGGCCGGGGTCAGGGTGAAGGGGCAGGCGCTCAACACCGCATGCTGGCCTTCCATGGCGGCGCGCAGCGACGCGGGATCCTCCACATCGACGCGCATCACCCGCAACCCGGCATGCTCGGCGCGGTACAGCAGCGCCTCGTCCCGGTCACCGATGGTGACGGCGAAATCGTCGGTCTCGGACAGCAGCGTGCCGATCATCGACCCGATCTTGCCGGCCCCCAGAACCAGAACCTTCATCGTTGCCATCTCTCGCGCTCCTCTGTTCAGCCGTATCCGTGTTGGCGAGCCAAGCTGACGATTTGGCTCGCACACAAAAGGTGCCGGCGGATGTGGCCGAGCTGAACCGGGCAATGCGCCGGTGAGGCGGGAGATTTCCGTCGGAATGACGGATACTCCGTTGAAATGACGGATGCGCTTTATCCCTCGCGCAGCGTCGGCACCGGCGCTAAGGTCGCAGCCGGTTTTCACGAAGTCCGGCCCGCACCCATGACCACGCGCCAACTGACCGCCCCGCACGCCGTCCTGCTGGAGGAGCCGCAACAGGGCGTCCCTCAGACCAGCGAGATGATCTGCGGCGAACGCTTCCGCATTCTGGAGGAGCGCGACGGCTGGCTGCGGGCGGAGAACGCCTTCGACGGCCATGTCGGCTGGCTGCCGCCGGGCACCGCGCATCGGGAGCCGGTGGCCCCCACCCACCGCGTGCGGGCTCTGCGCGCCGACCTGCATCCCGGCCCGACGCACCGGGCGCCGCCGGTGGCGACGCTCAGCTTCGGGTCGCTGGTGACGCTGGACGGCCGGGCCGAGAATGGCTGGGTCGGCACCGACGACGGGCTTTGGCTGTTCGCGGGCTGGCTGGAGCCGGTGGACGCCCCTCCCGCGACCGACCATCTCGCCACCGCCCTGCGCTTCCTGGAGACACCCTATGTCTGGGGCGGACGCAGCAGCTTCGGCATCGATTGTTCCGGGCTGGCGCTGACCGCCATGGCGGCGGCCGGCGTGGTCTCCCACCACAGCAGCGGCATGCAGCGCAAGGACGAGCGGCTGGGGGCGTGGGTGTCCGACGATGGCCGCGACGTGGAGTATCAGCGTGGCGACATCGTCTTCTTCCCCGGCCATGTCGGGCTAATGGTGGACGGGGCGAACCTGCTGCACGCCACCGTCTTCACCATGTCAGTCGTGATCGAGCCGCTGAGCGAAGTCGCCAAACGCGCGGAGATCAATGGAGTCCGCCGTCCCGGCCAGGGCGTCCGCCGCCCCGACCTGACGCGGGCGTAGCGCCTCGCCCACCAGCAGCAGGGTCGGCCCCTTGCCGGCGGCCACCCCTTGCTCCGCCATGGCGCCGAGCGTCGTCCAATAGCGGCGCTCGTCGGGCCGGCAGCCGTTTTCCACCGCCAGAACCGGCGTGTTGGCCGGCAGCCCGGCCCCGGTCAGGCCCTGGCCGACCGCGCGCGCCTGCTCGCGTCCCATATAGATCGCCAGCGTGCCCTGCGGATCGGCCAACCGTGCCCAGTCGGGCTCGAACCGCTCGCCGTCGCGGCCATGGGCGGTGACGAAAGTGACGGCGCGCGACACCCCGCGCCGGGTCAGCGACAGCCCCGTCGAGGCCGCACAGCCGAGCGCCGCGGTGATGCCGGGGACCACGCGAACCGGAATGCCGAGGCTGTCGAGATGCTCGATCTCCTCGCCCGCCCGACCGAACACCATCGGATCGCCGCCCTTCAGCCGCACCACCCGCTTGCCGCGCCGGGCATGGAAGGCGATCAGCGCGTTGATCTCCCCTTGCGGCAGCGAATGCCGGCCGGAGCGTTTGCCGACGCAGATGCGCTCTGCCTTCGGGTTGGCGAGGTCGAGGATGCCGTCGCCGA
Organism: Azospirillum sp. TSH20; assembly: GCF_003115935.1. Lineage (NCBI taxonomy): Bacteria > Pseudomonadati > Pseudomonadota > Alphaproteobacteria > Rhodospirillales > Azospirillaceae > Azospirillum > Azospirillum sp. TSH20. The sequence goes on along the minus strand of NZ_LGQU01000147.1, from coordinate 25,125 downwards.
CCAGCGCGTCGTAGAGCACGACCTCGGCGGCGGCAAGTGCCTTCACCGCCGCGACGGTCAGCAGGTCGGGATCGCCGGGGCCGGCGCCGACGAGCGCCACTTGCCCCCACCTATCCTCCCCCGCTGGGCGGGGGAGGGACTGCCGCAGCTTTCCCGCCTTAGTACCGATCCCCTCCCCTGCGAAGCGGGGGAGGGTCAGGGTGGGGGCACCGCCGCCGGCGCCCGCGACACGCGGGACCAAGAGGCGCACCAACGCCGCGAGACCATCACGCCACTTCGCGCTGATGAGCATGACGAAGCACCTCCTTGAGTTCTGGCACGCAGGAACCACAATTCGTCCCGGCCTTCAACGCCGCACCGATCTCCGCCACGCTGGTCAGCCGCCGGTCGCGGATGGCGCCGGCCAGCCGGTTGATGCCGACGCTGAAGCAGGCGCAAACGATCCGCCCCTCATCCGCGGCAGCTCCCGGTGCCCGTCCGGCGAGCAGCCCGGCCCGCGCGCCGTCGTCCAGACCGTCGGCCTCCAAGAGCCCGGCCAGCCAGCCGCGCGGCGGCAGGCGCCCGTCGGCGGCGACGAACAGGCAGGCGTCCAGCCGGTCCCCGTCCATCCAGGCCATCCGCAGACCGCCGCGCGCGTGGTCACGGAACTCCACCACCGCCTCGGCCGGGTCGAGACCGGGCAGCCACGCCGCAACATCGGGGATCGCCCCCGTCCCGGCCATCTCCACCAGATGTCCGCCGCTCACCGCCCGCCGCGCCCAATAGCCGCCATGCCCAGGCTCAACCGGCCGGCGGGTCAGCAGGAAGGCGGTCCAGTGCGGCCGCCAGGGCTCCACCGTCGCCGGCATCCGCTTCAGATCCGGCTGGCCGGAGACCGGGTCCACCGCCTCGTCGTCGATCAGCCGGCCGATGACACAGGCGCCGGTGAAGCGGTCGGTCCAATGCATCGGCAGGAAGATCGTGCCTTCGCTTTGGGCATCGGTGACGCGGACCCGCGCCAGCGCCTCCCCCGCCGCCGTGGCGATGCGAGCCAGCCCGCCATCGTCCACGCCCCGCGCCGCCGCATCCGCCGGGTGAATGTCCAGCCGCGGTTCCGGCACATGGGCCGACAGCCGCGCCGACAGTCCGGTGCGCGTCATCGTGTGCCACTGGTCGCGCAGCCGCCCCGTGTTCAGCAGCAAAGCGCCTTCCGGCACCGCACGCGGCATCGGCTTCGCCGTCACCGCCAGCATCCGCGCCCGCCCGTCGGCGGTGAAGAATCGGCCGTCGCCGAACAGCCGCTTCTGCGGCTCGCCCCCGGCGCGCCAGGGCCAGGGGAAGGGCGCCAGGGCGTCGTAACCGGCATCATCCAGTCCGCTCAGCGCCCCGATGTCGAAGGCCCGCGAACCGCCATTCTCGAAATCCGACAGCGCCGCATGCTCGCGGAACACCGCGGCGGCGGTCTCATACGGAAAAGCATCGGCGAAGCCCATCCGCCGCGCGACCTGCGTCACGATCCACCAATCGGCCCGCGCCTCCCCCTCGCCATCCTTGAAGGCCCGCTGCCGCGAGATGGTGCGGTCGGAGTTGGTGACGGTGCCGTCCTTCTCGCTCCAGCCCTTGGCCGGCAGGCGAATATGGGCGAAGCGGCCGGTGTCGGTGTCGCGGATGCAGTCGGAGACCACCACGGTTTCACACTTCGCCAGCGCCCGGCGGACCCGCCCGGCGTCGGGCATGCTGACCGCCGGGTTGGTCGCCATGATCCACACAGCCTTGACCGAGCCGGCCTCGATGGCGCGGAACAGATCCACCGCCTTCAGCCCCGGCTTGTCCGCTATGCGCGGCGCGCTCCAGAAACGGCCGACCCGCTCCACCTCCTCCGCCGTGAAGCCCATATGCGCCGCCAGCTGGTTCGCCAGCCCGCCGACCTCGCGCCCGCCCATGGCGTTCGGCTGCCCGGTGACGGAGAAGGGACCGCAACCCGGCCGGCCGATGCGCCCGGTCAGGAAATGCACGTTCAGGATGGCGTTGACGGTGTCGCTGCCTTGGGACGACTGGTTGACGCCTTGCGAATAGACCGTCACCACCCGTTCCGTCGCCGCGAACTCGGCATAGAAGGCGGCGACCTCTGCCTCGGCCAGCCCGCAACGGCGGGCCACCGTCTCGATATCGGCCGCATCAGCGCGGGCGGCGGCCAGCGCCTCCTCCACCCCCTCGGCATGGGCGGCGACGAAGCCGGCATCGCGATGGCCACGGCTGTCCAAATAGGCCAGCAACCCGTTGAACAGCAGCGCATCTGTGCCGGCGTTCAGCGCCAGATGACGGTCGGCGGCATCGACGCAATCGGTCCGCCGCGGATCGACCACGACGATGCGCGTGCCGCGCTCCGCCCTCGCCGCCAGCAGCCGCTGGTTCAGCACCGGGTGGCACCAGGCGAGGTTCGACCCCACCAGCACCACCAGATCGGTGCACTCGAAATCCTCGTAGCTCCCCGGCACCGCATCGGCGCCCAGCCCGCGCTTGTGCCCGACCACCGACGAGGCCATGCACAGCCGCGAGTTGGTGTCGATGTTCGCCGAGCCGATGAAGCCCTTCATCAGCTTGTTGGCGACGTAATAATCCTCGGTCAGCAGCTGGCCGGAGACGTAGAAGGCGACCGAGTCCGGCCCATGCTTGGCGATGGTGTCGGAAAAGCGCCGAGCCACCTCGTCCAGCGCCTCGTCCCACGACACCCGGCAATACCCATTTTCTGGGCCGCCGATCTCCGGTTGGAGCAGCCGCCCCTCCGGCACCAGCGTGTCGGCCAGCGCCGATCCCTTGGAACAGAGCCGTCCCCGGTTCGCCGGATGGTCGGCATCGCCGCGTACGGTGACGGCGCCATCGGCCGCCACCCGCGCGATCACCCCGCACCCGACCCCGCAATAGGGACAGGTGGTCTTCACCTCCCGTTTCGGCCCGGAGGACGGCCCCCCAATAGGATCGGGTCCATCAAACATGGCCGCAGGCCTTGCGGCAGCCGCCGCGAGACAGCTTGGCCTCGCCGAGCGCGATGGCAACGCTGCGCCCCTCGACCCGCACCGGAACATGGCCGGTGCGGCCCTCGTCGGGGGCGACGGCCTCGCCGGTCGCCAGCTCGATCACCCAGTTGTGCAGCGGGCAGGTGACGCGGCGGCCATGGACGATGCCCTGGGACAGCGGCCCCTGCTTATGCGGGCAGGCATCCTCCAACGCGAAGACCTCGTCGGCCGCCGTGCGGAACAGGGCGATGTCGCCGCCGGGCGTGCGGACGACGCGCGAGCCCAGCACCGGGATGTCGTCGATGTTGCCGACCTGGGTCCAGACGGTTTCCATGATGATGCTGTCCATGATCCTTACCCCACTTCGGCGAGCAGATTGAATTCGTGACGGTCGACGCCCTTGGCGGCGCGCTCCGCCCAGGGGTCGTCCTGCGAGAAGGTCTGCGAGAACAGGAAACGCGCGTTCAACGCCCGCCGCCGCTCCGGATCATCGACCAGCGCCGCCTTGATGTGGTCCAGACCGACCCGCTCCACCCACGGCGCGGTGCGCTCCAGATAGCGGGCCTCTTCGCGGTACAGCTGCATGAAGGCGCCGGTGTACTCCAGCACCTCCTCCTCGGTCGCCACGCGGACCAGCAGGTCGCAGGCCCGGACATGCAGGCCGCCGTTGCCGCCGACATGCAGTTCATAGCCGCTGTCGATGCAGACGACGCCCAGATCCTTGATGGTCGCCTCGGCGCAGTTGCGCGGGCAGCCGGACACCGCCAGCTTGACCTTGTGCGGGGTCCAGGTGCCCCAGGTCATGCGTTCCAGCTTCACGCCCAGCCCGGTCGAGTCCTGCGTGCCGAAGCGGCACCATTCCGACCCGACGCAGGTCTTCACCGTGCGCAGACCCTTGGCATAGGCATGGCCGGACACCATCCCGGCGGCGTTCAGATCGGCCCAGACCGCCGGCAGATCCTCCTTCTTCACGCCGAACAGGTCGATGCGCTGGCCGCCGGTGACCTTCACGGTCGGGATGTTGAACTTGTCCACCACGTCGGCGATGGCGCGCAGCTCGGCGGCGTTGGTCAGGCCGCCCCACATGCGCGGCACGACCGAATAGGTGCCGTCCTTTTGGATGTTGGCGTGGGCGCGCTCGTTGATGTAGCGGGACTGATAGTCGTCCCGGTACTCGCCGGGCCACGCGCACAGCAGGTAGTAGTTCAGCGCCGGCCGGCAGGACGCGCAGCCGTCGGGCGTCGTCCATTCCATCGCCTGGAACACCTCGGCCATGGTCTTCAGCCCGTGCTCCACGATGGCCGCCCGCACCGCGTCATGGGTGTGGTGGGTGCATTTGCACATCGGCTTGACCTTGGGCGCGGCCGTGAAGCCGTCGCCCAGCGTCACCGCCAGCAGCCGTTCCACCGTGCCGGAGCAGCCGCCGCAGGAGGCCGAGGCCTTGGTGTGCGCCTTCACCTCGTCCAGGCTGGTCAGGCCCTTTTCGGTGATCGCCTTGACGATGGTGCCCTTGCACACGCCGTTGCAGCCGCAAATCTCGGCGCTGTCGGGCAATGCTGCGATGGCGGCGTTCGGGTCGCCCGCATCGGCACCGCCGAAGCCCTGCCCGAAGATCATGGTGTCGCGCTCAGCCGACACGTCGGCGCCGTCCTTCAGCAGCGAGAAGTACCAGGCGCCGTCCTTGGTGTCGCCATACAGCACGGCGCCCAGCAGCTTGCCGTCCTTCAGCACCAGCCGCTTGTAGACGCCGCGCGCCGCGTCGCGGAACACGATGTCCTCGGTCCCCTCCCCGCCCGAGAAATCGCCGGCGGAGAACACGTCGACGCCGGTGACCTTCAGCTTGGTCGAGGTGACGGAGCCGGTGTAGGCCGCACCCTCCCCGCCCGCGAGGTCGTGGGCCAGCACCTTCGCCATCTCGAACAGCGGGGCGACGAGGCCCCAGGTGACGCCGCGATGCTCGACGCATTCGCCGACCGCATAGATCGACGGATCGCTGGTGCGCATCTGGTCATCCACCCGGATGCCGCGCCCGCACTCCAGACCGGCCGCCTTGCCCAGCGCCATGTTCGGGCGGATGCCCACCGCCATGACGACGATGTCGGCCGGCAGCTCGCGACCGTCCTTCAGCCGCACCGCGCGGACCCACTCGTCGCCAACAATCTCTGCCGTGTCGGCGCCGGTCAGCACCTCGATGCCGCGGCGCTCCAGCTCGCGCTGCAGCAGCATGCCGGCCGACGGGTCGAGCTGGCGCTCCATCAGCGTCGGCATCAGGTGGACGACGGTAACCTCCATGCCCTTGACCCGCAGGCCGTTGGCTGCCTCCAGACCCAGCAGGCCGCCGCCGATCACAACGGCGCGCCCGCCCTTCGCCGCCGCCGCCAGCATGGCGTCCACGTCCGCCAGATCGCGGAAGCCGATGACGCCCGGCAGGGTCGATCCCGGCACCGGGATGATGAAGGGCATCGACCCGGTGGCGATCAGCAGCTTGTCATAGGGAACGACGCGGCCGGACTGCGAGACCACCGTCTTGGCCGCGCGGTCGATGCCCTCCACCGGCTCGCCGGTCAGCAGGGTGATGCCGTTGGCGTCGTACCACTCGCGGCTGTTCAGCACGATCTGGTCGAAGGTCTTCTCTCCCGCCAGCACCGGCGACAGCATGATGCGGTTGTAGTTCGGATGCGGCTCGGCCCCGAAGACGGTGACGTCAAAGCGGCCCGGCGCCTTGGCCAGCAGCTCTTCCACCGTCTTCATGCCGGCCATGCCGTTGCCGACCACCACCAGCCGCTCCCTGGCCGGGCCGGCACTGCGCAGTTCGGCCTCGTTCAGTTCAACGACGGGCCCGTTGTTCGATGAGAGATGCATGTCCATGGCGCGTCTGCCTCGTCAATCGTGTCCGGCCTGCCGCAAAGTCAGGCACGGGGCCAAAAAGAAAGGCGTCCGAACGGGCCGTCTCCCTGCCCCGCGAGTGGATCGCGAAGGAGGGTGCAGACCTGTTCGGACGCCGTTGTCCGGGCGGTTCGTCGTCGAACCAGAGCCAATTCCGCACGTCGTCGCACGGCTTCGGCCGATGTCGCGGGTTTCGGCGACGTTGCCGGCACCCGCTGCTGTCTCGCCACTCCCTTCGCAATCCGTGTGCCAATCGCCCCGCCAGCAGGTCGGCGCAGGAAAACTCCAGGGAATCCGCGGAGTCCTGCCCGGATCCGCACCCAAGACCTAGGTGCCTGTTTTTGGATCATCCATAGGTGCTGCACAAAGGATGACCATGCGGGCTTGTGTGCGCCGCAAAAATCGGCAGGCACACCGCGGCCCTGTCAGGTGCTTCATACCTTCCGCCGGGTCATAGCCAGCAAAATCAACCTCTGCGGCTCGATTTCCGGCAAAACCCATCCTTTGGCATGAGGCTTGCGTAGAGGGAGGCCAGAGACGCGCCAACGACGGTGCGTGCATCCCAAGCGTCCAATGATGGGCCAGCCCCCGGCAGTGTTGCCGATCCCGGTATCGACACGCTTTTCCGGTCGATCCCGCTGGACGCTTTCGACGGCCAAGGTGCGCAAGAGCCATCTGCCCGAAAAACAGCCAGTCCGGGACCTGCCCAGAAAATCGCCAAGGTTCGAGACCGGTGTCGCCCCACCCGGCCGCTGGCCCGGATTTCAGAGATGGAGCAACCGACGTGGCTCATACCTCCCGCACCACCTTCCGCCAGCTTCTCGCATCCGCTGCTGCGGTTGTCGCCCTGACCGCAGGCGTCTCTGCCTATGCCGCCCCGCTCGACGTGGAGAAGGAGCAGCTGAAACTCGGCTTCATCAAGCTGACCGACATGGCGCCGCTCGCCATCGCCGTCGAGAAAGGCTTCTTCGAGGATGAAGGACTTTCCGTCACGCTGGAGCCGCAGGCGAACTGGAAGGTCCTGCTCGACCGCGTGATTTCCGGCGAACTGGACGGCGCCCACATGCTGGCCGGCCAGCCGCTGGGCGCCACCATCGGCTTCGGCACCAAAGCGCACATCGTCACCGCCTTCTCCATGGACCTGAACGGCAACGGCATCACGCTGTCGAACGATGTCTGGCAGAAGATGAAGGCCAACGTGCCGAAGGGTGCCGACGGCAAGCCGGTCCACCCGATCAAGGCCGACGCGCTGAAGCCGGTGATCGCCCAGTACAAGGCGGAGGGCAAGCCCTTCAACATGGGCATGGTCTTCCCGGTCTCGACCCACAATTACGAACTGCGCTACTGGCTGGCCGCCGGCGGGATCAGCCCCGGCTTCTACAGCCCGACCGACGTGTCGGGCCAGATCGGCGCCGACGCGCTGCTGTCCGTCACGCCGCCGCCGCAGATGCCGGCGACGCTGGAGGCCGGCACCATCTACGGCTACAGCGTCGGCGAGCCGTGGAACCAGCAGGCCGTGGTCAAGGGCATCGGCGTCCCCGTTATCACCGACACCGAAATCTGGAAGAACAATCCGGAGAAGGTCTTCGGCGTCACCGACGATTGGGCGAAGAAGAACCCCAAGACCCATCTGGCCGTCGTCAAGGCGCTGATCCGTGCCGCCCAATGGCTGGACGAGAACAACAACGCCAACCGCGCCGAAGCGGTGAAGATCCTGGCCAAGTCCGAATATGTCGGTGCCGACGCCAAGGTCATCGCCAACTCGATGACCGGCACCTTCGAGTATGAGAAGGGCGACAAGCGCGACGTTCCCGACTTCAACGTCTTCTTCCGCTACAACGCGACCTACCCCTTCTATTCCGACGCCGTCTGGTACCTGACCCAGATGCGCCGCTGGGGCCAGATCGCCGAGGCCAAGCCCGACAGCTGGTACGACCAGACCGCGCGCAACGTCTACAAGCCGGACATCTACCTGCAGGCCGCCAAGCTGCTGGTCGAGGAAGGCAAGGCGAAGGAAGCCGACTTCCCGTGGAAGAGCGACGGCTACAAGCCGGTCGACAACGGCTTCATCGACGGCATCCCGTATGACGGCCACAAGCCCAACGACTACCTCGCCAAGCAGCCCATCGGCCTGAAGGGCGACCAGAAGGTCGAAGGCGGTCAGGTGGTGGGGGGCTGAGCGCCCGCAGCACTTCCACCCGCCAAATCCCCCTCTCCCCCCCGGGGAGAGGGTCGGGGTGAGGGGGATCCGCTTCGAGGATCTCTTCGGCTGCGCCGAACCCCCTCATCCTAACCTTCTCCCCAGGGGGGAGAAGGGACCTTGCCGAAGGGACACCCCGCCATGACCAGCCTGACCGACAGCACCGCCTCCGACCTCGCCCGCGCCCAGCGCAAGGCGCGGCGCGCCCACGCCCTCAACCGCATCGCCGCCGTCCTGACCACCGTCGGGCTGGGCTGGCTGGCGCCGCTGCTGCGGCTTGCCGCCGGCGAGAACCCGCGCCAGCAGGGCATCGAGCTGTGGCGCCAGATGGGCGTCCCGCTGACCGCCATCCTGCTGTTCCTCGCCGCCTGGGGCTGGGCCGCGCCGCAGGTCCACACCAGCCTCGGCGCCATCCCCGGCCCGGCCCAGGTGTGGGAGCAGGCGACCAACCTCTACGCCGACCACAAGGCCGAGCGCGCCAAGGAAGCCGCCTTCTACGAACGCCAGGAAAAGCGCAACGCCGAAAAGCTGGCGAAGAACCCGGCGGCGGAGGTGAAGACCCTGCCCTATGCCGGCAAGCCGACCTACCTCGACCAGATCGTCACCAGCCTGAAGACCGTCTTCACCGGCTTCCTGCTCGGCGCCCTGGTCGCGGTTCCGCTGGGTGTCGCGAGCGGCCTGTCGCCGACCGTCAACGCCGCGATCAACCCGCTGATCCAGATCTTCAAGCCGGTGTCGCCGCTGGCTTGGCTGCCGCTGGTCACCATGGTGGTCAGCGCCACCGTGTCGGGCAACGACCCGCTGTTCGAGAAGTCCTTCCTGACCTCCGCCATCACCGTCACGCTCTGCTCGCTGTGGCCGACGCTGATCAACACCGCGGTCGGCGTGTCCTCAATCGACCGCGACCTGATGAATGTCGGCAAGGTGCTTCAGCTCTCCGGCTTCACCATGGTCCGTCGCCTCGTGCTGCCGTCGGCCCTGCCCTACATCTTCACCGGCCTGCGGCTGTCGCTGGGCGTGGGCTGGATGGTGCTGATCGCGGCGGAAATGCTGGCCCAGAACCCCGGCCTCGGCAAGTTCGTCTGGGACGAGTTCCAGAACGGCTCCTCCAACTCGCTCGCCAAGATCATGGTCGCCGTCTTCACCATCGGCCTGATCGGCTTCCTGCTCGACCGCGTGATGCTGGCGCTGCAGTCCGCCGTCAGCCACAGCCCCGCCCGCTAAGGAGACCTCGGCCATGGCGATCCTGGACCTGAAGGGCGTGTCGAAGTCCTACGGCGGCAACACCGTTCTCCACAACATCGACCTGTCGATCGAGGAGGGCGAGTTCGTCGCCATCGTCGGCTTCTCCGGCTCCGGCAAGTCGACGCTGATCAACCTGATCGCCGGTCTGGCGATGCCGGACGCCGGCGAGGTGCTCTATCGCGGCAAGCCGGTGACCGGCCCCGGACCGGAGCGCGGTCTGGTCTTCCAGTCCTACTCTCTGATGCCCTGGCTCAGCGTGAAGGAGAATGTCGCGCTGGCGGTCGACGCCGTCCACACGGCCAAGCCGTCGGCCGAGCGCGGCGTGCTGACCCGCCGGGCGGTGGAGACGGTCGGCCTCGGCCACGCCACCGACCGCCGGCCCAAGGAGCTGTCGGGCGGCATGCGCCAGCGCGTCGGCTTCGCCCGCGCGCTGGCCATGAGCCCGGAGATGCTGCTGCTGGACGAGCCGCTGTCGGCGCTCGACGCCCTGACCCGCGCCAAGCTGCAGGACGAGATCGAGGCGATCTGGCGCAAGGACCGCAAGACCGTCATCCTCATCACCAACGATGTGGACGAGGCGATCCTGCTGGCCGACCGCATCATCCCGCTGACCCCAGGCCCGAACGCCACGCTCGGCCCCGCCTTCACCGTCGATCTGCCGCGTCCCCGCGACCGCACCGCCGTCAACCATGACGAGGATTTCAAGCGCTTGCGCGCCGAGGTCACCGCCTATCTGATGGAGGTCGGCGTCGCCCGCGGCACCGGCGGTGACGACGATCTCGTCCTGCCCGATGTGAAGCCGATCACCGCCTCGCCCCCGCCCAAGGCCTATATCGAGGCGATGGGCGGGCGCGGGATGGAGGACCGCTATCTCGAATTCACCCGCCTGACCAAGACCTTCGCCACGCCAAAGGGTCCGCTGACCGTGGTGGACGGCTTCGATTTGAAGATGCGCAAGGGCGAGTTCGTCTCGCTGATCGGCCATTCCGGCTGCGGCAAGTCCACCGTGCTGTCGATGGTGGCGGGTCTCGCCGACGTGACCAGCGGCGGCATCGTGCTGGACGGCAAGGAGGTGGACGGCGCCGGCCCCGACCGCGCCGTGGTGTTCCAGGCCCCCAGCCTGTTCCCCTGGCTGACCGCCTATGAAAACGTCATGCTCGGCGTCGACCGCGTCTTTCCCCATGCGAACAAGGGCGAGCGCGCCGACATCGCCCGCTACTACCTCGCCCGCGTCGGGCTGGGCGACAGCATGGACCGCAAGGCGTCGGAGCTGTCCAACGGCATGAAGCAGCGCGTCGGCATCGCCCGCGCCTTCGCCCTGTCGCCCAAGCTGCTGCTGCTGGACGAGCCCTTCGGCATGCTCGACAGCCTGACCCGCTGGGAGCTGCAGGAAGTGCTGATGGAGGTGTGGGCGCGCACCAAGGTCACGGCGGTCTGCGTCACCCACGACGTGGACGAGGCGCTGCTGCTGGCCGACCGGGTGGTGATGATGACCAACGGCCCGAACGCCAAGATCGGTCACATCCTGACGGTGGACATCCCCCACCCGCGCACCCGTCAGGCTTTGCTGGAGCATCCTCGCTATTACGACTACCGGGAAGAGCTGCTGAACTTCCTGGAAGGCGGCCATGCCGGGGTGCCGAAAAAGGCGGCCTGACCGCTTTCACTCCCCGGAAAGCCCACCGAAGATCCATCGACAAGCTGGCCCCGCAGGACCAGCTTGTTGTCTTTCGGCAAGACAGACGGGAGAGACGGAGATGAAGCGCGTGACCCTGCCCGACGGCACCGAGGTCCCCGCTCTCGGCCAGGGCACCTGGATGATGGCGGAAGGGCGCGGCGACCGCGCCGCCGAGATCGCCGCGCTGCGGGCCGGCATCGACCGCGGTATGACCCTGATCGACACCGCCGAGATGTATGGCGACGGCGCGTCGGAGGAGCTGGTGGGCGAGGCCATCGCCGGCCGCCGCGACCGCCTGTTCATCGTCACCAAGGTCCTGCCCAGCAACGCGTCCCGCATCGGCACGGTGAAGGCCTGCGAGCGCAGCCTGAAGCGGCTGGGGATCGACCGCATCGACCTCTACCTGCTGCACTGGCGCGGCGGCGTGCCGCTGGAGGAGACGGTGGAGGCGTTCCAATCGCTGATCCAGGCCGGCAAGATCGCCCGCTGGGGCGTGTCGAACTTCGACGTGGACGATCTGGAGGAACTGGCGGAGATCACCGACCTGCAGGGCTGCGCCGCCAATCAGGTGCTCTACAACCCCGAACACCGCGGCATCGAGTACGACCTGCTGCCCTTCCAGCACACCGCGCGCATGCCGCTGATGGCCTATTCCCCCATCGGCCAGGGCGGCCGCCTGCTGCGCTCCCCCGCCCTGTTGGCAGTGGCGAAGCGCCACGACGCCACCCCGGCGCAGGTGGCGATTGCCTGGGCTTTGCGGCAGCAGGGCGTGATCGCGATTCCCAAGGCGGGAACGACGGAGCACGCGCTCCAGAACGCCGAGGCCGTGAAGCTGACCCTGACCGCCGAGGACATCGCGGAGATCGACAAGGCCTTCCCGCCGCCAAAGCGCAAGCAGCCGTTGGCGATGATTTGAGGAGCGCCGGCCTCCGGATCATACGAACTGGAAAGCGCTGCCGAGCAGACCGTCCTTCGACACCCCCAGTAGCGTGATGGAACTCGCCGAACCGCTGACGGGGTCGGAGAAGCTGATCACCGCGTTGCCGGACACCGTCGTCGTATGCGCGAGCAGCGAATCGGGTCCGGCATCGAAGCTGGCGAAGATGCGGTTGTCGAATTCCAGCCGGTCGGCACCGGGATCGAAGCCGCGGATGACGTCGTTGCCGAAGTCGATCGTGTTCCTCCCCACCTCGCGGTAATAGAGGAAGCTGTCGGCACCAAGTCCTCCGGTCAGGTCGTCGTCGCCAATGCCGCCCCACAGCGTGTCGTTTCCCGCCCCGCCGTCGATCGTGTCGTTCCCGGCGCCGCCGATCAGGAAATTGGCGTTGAGATCGCCGGTAATGCCGTCGTTCCCGGCGCCGCCCTGCACGTTCTCGATGGCCACCAGGGTATCGCGGCCGATGTCGGCGCCCGACGCCGTTCCGGTGGCGAGGTTCACCGTCACCGCCGTCTGGATCGCGCCGAGGTCATAGCTGTCCGAACCGGCACCGCCGTCGTAGCGGTCGTTGCCGTCGCCGGCCGTGGCGATGATGCGGTCGTCGCCGGCCATGGCGAACACCCGGTCGTCGCCCCGGCCCGCGGTGATGGCGTCGATGTCGGCCGTTCCGTCCAGCTTGTCCGGCCGGTTGGTCCCCTGCACCGTGTTGATGGTCTGGAACGGCCGCATCATCTCGTTGTCCTCGTGCGACAGGATGTGGCAGTGCCAGACATACTTGCCGGGCAGTTCGAAGGTCTGGATGATGCGCAGCATCTCGTTGGGGGCGACCCAGACGGTGTCCTGGCTTCCGGTGTCCTCCGGGCGCAGAGGAACGAAGGAGGACGGGTCGTAGTCGTTGCCGAGATAGCCGTCGCCGTTGAGGTCGGTGTCCGCCATCCGGTACTTGCCCAGCACCTGGAACTGGACCTGATGCAGGTGGATGGGGTGGGCGTCGGCGGTGTTGTTGAAGATCTCCCACACCTCGGTGGAGCCGCGCAGCGGGTCTTCGGTGATGGCGTCGTCCCACATGCGGGCGCCGAATTTGACCGGCCGCCCAGCGATGTCGGTGGTGTCCTCGGCCGCTCCCAGCATCGGCATGATATGGCCGTCCGGGGTTTCGCTCTCGAACAGGCCGAGCTTGCGAACGGGGGTCTTGGCGAGGTCGACCGACGCGGCGAGGTCCCGGTAATTGGAATTGAGCAGCGTTCCGTCCTGCACGGTGGCCAGGGGAGCCGGGGCGTTGCCGGTGACCTGGAAGCGCATCACCTCGCCCACCGATGTGCCCTGGGCGGAGACGGCGTCGTCCCCCAGGATGGTGGTGCCGTCGGCGTTCAGCCCCTTGAACGGCGTCCAGGCCGGGCCGAAATTCTCCAGGGTGACCGCCTCGCCGGGCGCCAGCTTGGAAAAGTCCATCACGACGTCGACGCGGTCGCCGGGCGCGAGGACGAACTGTTCGTTGGCGGTATGCAGACCGTCGCCGTTGTCGATGGTGATGGCCCGCGGCAGCAGTCCGCCGTCGGTGCCGGTCAGGGTCATCTTCACGTTCGGATTGTTGAGCTGCAGCGTGTAGAAGCGTGAATCCGACCCGTTCAGCAGGTGGAAGGTGTAGGTGGTGCGGTCGACGTCCAGCTTCGGCCAGGCCTTGCCGTTGACCAGCAGGAAGTCGCCGAAGAACTCGGGCGTGGCGAAGGGATAGCCGTGACTTCCGGGGAACTCCTGGCCGACCGTGCTGCCGGTGCCGGGAATCGGGTCGTCCGCCGCATTGCCGGGACGGTAGAGCTGCCCATCGGTGGTGAAAGCCCGGTCCTGGATCGCAGCACCGAATTCGTGGGCGGCATCGGGCAGGACGGTGGGCCTCGGGTTGGCGCGGCGCGAATTGCCGATACCGGGAAGATTTCCCATCAGTTGGTTGATGGTGTCGTCCCGCAGCAGGTAGAAGCCGGCCAACCCCATGTAAACGTTGAGACGTGTCAGGCCGAGCGCATGGTCGTGATACCACAGCGTGGCGCCGGGCTGGCTGTTGTCGTAGGTGTAGACGCCGCTGTCCTGCCCCTGCGTAATGAACGCACCGGGCAAGCCGTCATAGGCCGACTGCGTGTGCCCGCCGTGCAGGTGGGTGACGATCGGCACCTGACCGCCGGCATAGTTGACGTCCGCCCAGCGCAGCGAACTGTCAAGCGGTATGTAGGCGGGATAGCCGGTGGCCGGCAGCTCGTTACGCCACGTCACCTTGATGGGCGTGCCCGACGACGCGACGATGGTCGGTCCGGGATAGGATGGGGTGAAAGTGACCGGCCTGCCGTTGATGCTCTCCACCCCGTAGCCCCAGACCGTGGTGGCCGGACCGAGCGACACGCCGTTGCTATCGTACAGGCCCAGGTCCTGCTGGACCTGCCCGACACCGAAGACGTAGCTGCCGCCCCGTGTGGCGTCCACCACCGTCGGCACCGCGAAGTTATTGATGAACTTGGGCTGGCTGTTCGCATCAAGGAGCTGTACGGCCATCACCACCTCCCGTTTATTGAAGCTGCGCGTTTCCCCGCCCGGCGCACGGGGTGCGCCGGCTGTGTGGCTTTCCTGGCTGGTCGGAAGTGCGTTGCCCGAAAGGCGGCCCAAAGGACGCCCCAAAGGCCGCTCAAAAGATTCACGCGACGAAGGATAGACTTACCGTTTGTCGCTGCTTTGGAGCGCAGCGCCGGTTTGCAATTTGTGAGAGGAACTATTTCCGAAGACTAATATTAGCGATGTGCATGGACAATTGTGAAAGAAGAGGTAATGCCAGGAATGGTCAGCGAAATCGGAAGCCGCAGCCATGCGCTACAGACGAATCCTTGGCAACCGGTACCGGTGCACCGCCACGGCGTGAACCGGTGCAAACAGGGCGGCGTCTCTAATCAGAATGTACGGTCCGGCTATCCGAAGCCGGGGGGCACCCCGCTTCAGCACCGTCTCGCGACGGCAGCAAACGATGGTCCCAAAATGGCGAAGGCCGCCAACCCGTTCCGGTTGGCGGCCTTCAGAATGGTGGTCCCGACTGGGATTGAACCAGTGACCCCTACGATGTCAACGTAGTGCTCTCCCGCTGAGCTACGAGACCACGGGAACCCAAAACTGTCGCTCCAGTAATGGAGCGGGCGAAGGGATTCGAACCCTCGACCCCAACCTTGGCAAGGTTGTGCTCTACCCCTGAGCTACGCCCGCAAAGTGGCGCGAGTGACGGGACTTGAACCCGCGGCCTCCGGCGTGACAGGCCGGCGCTCTAACCAACTGAGCTACACCCGCGCTGAGGAGCGGCGCCTTATACAAGGCTTCACCCCGACAGACAAGACCTAAAACAAACCCAAACCTTCAGAAGTGGTGGAGCCAAGGAGGATCGAACTCCTGACCTCTACAATGCCATTGTAGCGCTCTCCCAGCTGAGCTATGGCCCCACTATACTTCTGCTACCCTTCACCAACACTTGGAGTGTTGGTGCGCTTGGAGGGACTCGAACCCCCACGGCCTTTCAGCCACTAGGACCTGAACCTAGCGCGTCTACCAATTCCGCCACAAGCGCTTTCCCCGCACCGCGTTGGGCGCCGCGGGGAGCGCTTATGTAGCGGGATGGATCGCGGCCCGCAAGCGGAGAATTCACACTCCGCGAAAATTTTTCCCAAGCCCGTTCCGGCGGGCCAGAAGGGCCAGTCCGACCCCAACCGCTGCCCCCGCGGCGACCCCGACCCCGACGCGCCATGCCGCCCGGTTGACGTCCCCGAACGCCGTCGCACCGCGCAGGATCGTCTCGGCCATCGGCTCCGGCCGGTCGGGGTCGAGCAGGCGCTCGTCCACCAGTCGGCGCTCCGCCTCGTTCAGCGGCTCCGGTTCCAGCGGGCGGAGCGAGCGGCCGGCCGGGCGCATCAGCCGGTCCACCATGGCGGTCAGCGACCCGGTCTCCTCCTCCGTCCGCTCCACCTCCTCCACTTCGACCCCCAGATGCTCCGCCATCAGGCGGGTGCGGACGGAGCGGATGGCGCGGCACACCTCCGGCCGCTCGCCCTGCGCGACCTCGATGGCGAGGTCGCATTCGGTGTCCAGCCCTTGGGAGCGGTTGTTGATGTTGGACGACCCCACCCGCAGCAGCCGGTCGTCGACCACCAGCACCTTGGCATGGACATAGATGCCCTTTCCGCCCTCGGTCACCGGCGAGAGGATGCGGAAACGCCCGTGCGGATCCTGCTCGCGCAGGCGCTGGACCAGCAGCGAGCGGGCGCTGCCCATCGCCTCCTCCTCCACCCAGCCGGGGGTGCGTTCGGGGTTGACCACCACCACCTCCGGCCCGTCGGGTTCCGACAGCCGGGCGGTGATGGCGCCGACGATCTTCTGCGAGGCGAAGTACTGGCTTTCCAGATAGATGAAATCGCGTGCGGCGGCGACGGCAGCCAGATACAGCGCCTCGATCTCGCGGGCACCGCCCTGGGGTTGGTCCGTCATCGGATCGGTGCGGGCAATGGCGACGGGGATGTCGCGGAAGTCCGGCGTCAGGTCCTCGGGCCAGTGCGCCTTGGTCGGCGGCGGCGGGGCCAGCTCCTCGCCGGTCGCGCGCCGCCAGCGCTCGCGTGCCAGGTCGCCCAGCGCCCGCGCGGCCTCCCCGTCGACCGCCGTCGTCACATCGTGGAAGGGGCCGTATGGCTCGCCGCTCGGCCGCACCCGGCGCGGGTCGCCGTCGCGGTGGTCGGGCGTGTCCCAGCGGTCGGTCGTCATGTCGATGCCGCCGCAGAAGGCGAGCGCATCGTCGATGATGGCGATCTTCTGGTGGTGGCAGGCGCCCGGCGGGTGGGCGGAATCGAGGCGGAAGCGCAGGCGCCGGCTGGTCATCCAGTCCAGCAGCACCAGCGGGGTCCCGCCGCGGAACGGCATCTTCAGGATCGACAGATCCCATTTCAGCACATTGATGGTCAGTTCCGGCCGCACCCGGACGATCCAGCTCAGGAAATCGCCCAGCTCGTTCGGCACGCCCGACATCGGGTCGTCGGGCTCCAGCTTGATCCGGGTGTCGAAATCCCAGCCGATCAGCATCACCGTGTGGCGGGCATTGAGGATGGCCGCCTTGATCCGAGCGAAATAGGCAGCGGCGTCGATGATGACCGCCACCCGATCCGCCTTTTCGATCCGCCAGCAGGTCCGGCCGGGCACCAGAACCGGGTGGGCCGGGGTCTGGCCAGCCTGATATGCGGACTCTGGACGGGCGGCGTCCGGCATCGCAGCCATGTCGAGCTTTCCTTCCGGCGTTGTGGAGCGGCATCGCGGGACCGGCAGCGGAACCGCTGCCATGCCCTTCGATGAACCCCGCAATCCGGCGGACGGTTCCCCGATTCCGTTCAGTCCGCCCTGAATCGCAGCCGCATCCGATGGCGGTAGGTTTCGCCGGGATCGAGCCGCGCCGACGGGAAATGGCCGATGTTCGGGCTGTTGGGAAACCGCTGACTCTCCAGCGCCAGCCCGGCGAAGCGTCGGTAGGGTTGTCCGCCCTTCCCCACGATTTTTTCGCTGAGATAGCCGCCGCTGTAGACCTGCAAGCCCGGCTGGTCGGTCGCCAGTTCCATCCGCCGGCCGGATGCCGGATGCTCCAGCACCGCCACCGGCCGCAGTTCCCCCACCGGCCCCTCAAGGCACCAGTTGTGGTCGAAGCCGAAGCCACCGACCGCCTCCAGCGCCTCGCCCAGTTCCACCCCGCCGCGCCCCATATCACCACGCAGGTCGAAGGCCGTGCCGCCCACCGGCCGCACCTCCCCCGTCGGGATCAGGTCGGCACCGACCGGCGTGGTGAAGCCGCCCCGCACCGTCAGCCGATGGTCGCGCAGATCGCCGGAGGCATGGCCCCCGAGGTTCCAGTAGCTGTGATGGACGATGTTGACGATGGTCGGCCGGTCGGTCGTCGCCGTCATCCGGATGTCCAGCACCCCGTCATCGCTCAACTGGTAGCGCGTGCTCGCCGTCAGCGTCCCCGGATAGCCCTGGTCGCCATCCGGCGACTCATGCGTGAAAGTGACCGCGTTCTCAGCCTCATCGACCTTGGCGTCCCAGATCCGCCGGTCGAAGCCCTCCGGCCCGCCATGAAGCTGGTTCGGCGGCTCGTTGACGGCCAACTCGTGGCGCACCCCGTCCAGCGTGAAGGCCGCCCCGCCGATGCGGTTGCCGTACCGGCCGCAGGTGGCGCCGAAATAGGCGTCGCTCGCCAGGTAATCGGCAACCCGGTCGAAGCCCAGCACCACGTCGTCGCTGCTCCCGTCGCGGCCGGGCACCAGCATCCGCACCAGCCGGGCGCCATGGGCGATGACGGTCGCCTCCAGCCCGCCGGCGGAAAGGGTGAACCCCTCCACCGGCCGCCCCTCGACGGTATCGAACAGGAAACTCTCGATGGGCATCACGCCTCCGCCGGTTCGCCGCCGCGGCCGGCCCAGACCGTCAGCAGCCCCTTCTGCAACAGGATGAAGACGAACAGCAGCACGCCGATGGCGATCTTGGTCCACCAGCTGCTCAAGGTTCCGTCGAAGGTGATGTAGGTCTGGATCAGCCCCTGGATCAGCACCCCGACGAAGGTGCCGACGACATAGCCATAGCCGCCGGTCAGCTGGGTGCCGCCGATCACCACCGCGGTGATGGTGTCCAGCTCCACCCCTGTCGCCGCCAGCGAATAGCCGGCCCCAGTGTAGAGCGAGAAGACGATCCCCGCCAACCCGGCCAGCAGCCCCGACAGCGCGTAGACCGCCACCGTGGTCCGCCCGACCGGCACGCCCATCAGCTCCGCCGACTGCCGGTTGCCGCCCAGCGCGTAGAGGTTGGCGCCGAAGCGGGTCCAGTGCGCCAGCACCACCGCCGCGACCACCACCCCCAGCATCAGCATCGCCGGCAGGCTGAGCTTGCCGCCGGCGCCGAAGCGCAGCGCGATGTCGTTCAGCTCGCCATAGAGCGGATGGTTGATCGGCACCGAATCGGTGGTCAGGACGAAGCCCAGGCCGCGGGCGATGAACATGCCGGCCAGCGTGACGATGAAGGGCGGCATCTGGAAGACATGGATCACCCCGCCCATCGCCGCGCCGAAGCCGCCGGCGGCGATCAGCGCGACGGCGAAGGCGGCCAGCGGGTGCCAGCCGCCATGCTCGATCAGCACGGCCAGCAGCACGGTGGTGAAGCCGATCACCGCTCCCACCGACAAATCGATCCCGCCGGACAGGATGACGAAGGTCATGCCGACCGCGGTAATGCCGAGAAAGGCATTGTCGGTCAAAAGGTTGCCCACCACCCGCCAGGAGGCGAAGTTGGGGAACTGCGCCGCGCACAGCAGGAACCCGACCACCAGCACGGCGGTGGTGACGATCAGGGGAAGGAACCGCTGGAGTGCACTGGTCATGGCTTAGCCCCTCCGCTGGTCGGCGCCACCGGCGGCTTGACCCTGCCCAGCGGCCGGGCGCCCTTGGGTCGCGGCAGGAACAGGGTCAGCGTCGGCGATTGCAGCAGCAGGACGACCAGCAGGACGCCCGCCTTGACGATCAGGTTGAATTCCGGCTTGAAGCCGCTCAGCAGGATGCCGGTGTTCATCGCCTGGATGATCAGCGCGCCCACCACCGACAGCACCAGCCCGAAGCGCCCGCCCAGCAGCGACGTGCCGCCGACCACCACCGCCAGGATGGCGTCCAGCTCCAGCCACAGCCCGGCATTGTTGGCGTCGGCGCCGCGGATGTCGGCGGTGACGATCAGCCCGGCGACCGCGGCGCACAGGCCGCACCAGACATAGACGGCGACCAGCACCACCGGCGTGTTGACGCCGGCCCCGGCGCTGGACAGCCGGTTGATGCCGACCGCCTCGATCATCAGCCCCAGCGCGGTCGCCCGCACCAGCAGCGCCGTCACCGCCAGCAGCGCGACGGTGATGACCACCGGCATCGGTACGGTCAGGAAGGACCCGCCGCCGATGAAGGCCAGCGCCGGGCTGGTGAAGGTGACGATCTGCCCCTCCGTCACCAGCTGGGCGATTCCGCGCCCGGCGACCATCAGGATCAGGGTGGCGATGATCGGCTGGATGCGCAGCACCGCCACCAGCAGCCCGTTCCACAGCCCGCACAGCAGGCCTGCCGCCAGCGACGCCGCCAGCACCGCCGGCAGGCCCCAGCCCGCCCCGGTCATGGTGGCCGCGATGGCGCCGGAGATCGCCATGACCGCACCCACCGACAGGTCGACGCCGCGCGTGGCGATGACCATCGTCATGCCGATGGCGAGCAGCGCCACCGGCGCGCCGCGGTTCAGCACGTCGATCAGGCTGCCGAACAGCCGGCCGTCCTGCAGGCGGATCGCGAAGAAATCCGGGAACAGCAGCCAGTTGGCCAGCAGCACGGCGACCAGCGCGCCATATTGCGGCAGGTTGCGCGACGGGCCGGGAGCGGACAGCGTCATTGCCGCACCTCCACACTCGGCGTCTCCGACGCGATGGCATTTGGCGTCTCCGACGCGATGGCGGCGACGATGCGCTCCACGCTGACCTCCCCTCCCCTCAGTTCCGCCACATGGCGGCGGTCGCGCAGCACGACGACGCGGCGGCTGTAGGCGACGATCTCCTCAAGCTCCGACGAGACGACCAGCAGCGCCATGCCGTCGGCGCACAGCCGCTCGATCAGGCGGATGATCTCGGCATGCGCGCCGACGTCGATGCCGCGCGTCGGCTCGTCGAGGATCAGCAGCCGCGGCTCGGTCGCCAGCCAGCGCGCCAGCAGCGCCTTCTGCTGGTTGCCGCCCGAGAGCAGCTGGATCGGCCGTTCGGCGTCGGGCGTGCGGATGTCGAGCAGGCGGATGAAGCGGTCGGCGATCTCCTCCTGCCGGCGGCGCGGGATCGGCTTCAGCCAGCCCTGCCGCGCCTGCAGCGCCAGGATGATGTTCTCCCGCACCGACAGCTCGCCGACGATGCCCTCCTTCTTGCGGTCCTCCGGGCAGAAGCCGAAGCCGAGCCGCACGGCGTCGCGCGGCCCCTTCAGCCGCACCGCACGGCCATCGACCGTCGCCTCGCCCCGGTCGGCGCGGTCCATGCCGAAGACCAGCCGCACCGTTTCTGTGCGGCCGGAGCCCAGCAAGCCGGCCAGCGCCACCACTTCGCCCGGCCGGATGTCGAGGTCGAAGGGCTCGACGCTGCGCGACTTGCCGAACCCTTTGAAGCTGGCCAGCGGCGGACGGCTGTCCACCTCCGCCGGGCCGAGGTCGATGCGGTGCGCCGCCGCCTCCAGCTCCCGCCCCAGCATCATGGCGACCAGATCCAGGCGCGGCAGCTCGGCCGTCCGCCGCTCGCCCACCAGCCGGCCGTTGCGCAGCACGGTGATGCGGTCGCAGACCTCATAGACCTGATCGAGGAAATGGGTGACGAAGACGATGCCGATCCCGCGCGACCGCAGGGTCCGCATCACCTTGAACAGCACCGCCACCTCCTGCGCGTCCAGGCTGGCGGTGGGCTCGTCGAGGATCAGCACCTTGGCCGACATGTCGACCGCGCGGGCGATGGCGATGATCTGCTGGGTCGCCACCGAAAAGCGGCCGAGCGGCGCCGTCACGTCGATCGACAGGCCGTAGGGCATCAGAATGGCCCGCGCCCGCCGCCGCATGGCGCCACGGTCGACCAGACCCCAGCGCATCGGCTGGCGCCCCAGGAACAGGTTCTCCGCCACCGACAGGTTGGGCAGCAGGTTCACCTCCTGATAGACGGTGCCGATGTGCAGGCGCTGCGCCTCCTCCACCCCGCGCGGCGCGATCTCCCGTCCCTCAAGCGCCACGCTGCCGCCGTCGCGCTGGTAGACGCCGGTCAGCGTCTTGATGAGCGTCGATTTGCCGGCGCCATTCTCGCCCAGCAGGGCATGGATTTCGCCATGGCGCAGGGTGAAATCGACGCCGTCGAGCGCCTGAACGCCGAGAAAGGCCTTGGACAGCCCGCGGATCGCCAGCAGCGGCGACGTGGAAGGCGCGGTACGGGGGGGAGCGGTGGATGCCGTCATGGCGGACCTCGCCGGAAGCGCGGAGAAACAATGTGGGCGGTAGAAATGCCCTCTCCCGTCCCGGGAGAGGGAGGGACCCGCCGAAGGCGGGAGGGTGAGGGGTGATCCAAGGAACCGGAAGCGCTTGGCTTCGTGCCCAACCCCTCACCCTTCCCACCGCTTCGCGGCGGGCCCCTTCCCTCTCCCGGGACGGGAGAGGGACCTTGCAAACCTCACCCCGATCAATAAGCGTCCTTGCGGCGCTCATACTCTTCCTTGGCGGTGTCGGGCGTGAACAGCTTCGATTCCGTCTGGATCCACTTCGGCGGCATCTTGCCGTCCTTCTTGTAGGCGATCAGCGCGTCGAAGGCCGGGCCGGCCATGTTCGGCGTCAGCTCCACCGTGGCGTTCGCCTCGCCTTCCGACATCGCCTTGAAGATGTCGGGCACGCCGTCGATGGACACGACCAGGATGTCCTGGCCGGGCTTCAGGCCGGCTTCCTTGATCGCCTGGATGGCGCCGACGGCCATGTCGTCGTTGTGGGCATAGACGGCGCAGATGCCCTTGCCGCCATTCTCGGCCTTGATGAAGCTCTCCATCACCTCCTTGCCCTTGGCGCGGGTGAAGTCGCCGGACTGGGTGCGGATGATCTTCATCCCCGGATTCTTGGCGACGATCTCGTCGAAGCCCTTCTTGCGGTTGATGGCCGGCGAGGAGCCGACGGTGCCCTGCAGCTCCACCACCGCGCATTTGCCGCCGGTCTTCTTGGCCAGCCATTCGCCGGCCACCCGGCCTTCATGCACGGTGTCGGAGGTGACGGCGGTCATGTACAGGCTCTGGTCCTTGGTCTCGATCTGCCGGTCGAGCAGCATGACCGGGATCTTCGCCTCCTTGGCCTCCTTCAACACCGAATCCCAGCCGGTCGCCACCACCGGCGCGATGAAGATCGCATCGACGCCCTGGGCGACGAAGGACCGCACGGCCTTGATCTGGTTCTCCTGCTTCTGCTGGGCGTCGGAGATCTTGAGGTCGATCCCGCGCTTCTCGGCTTCCGTCTTGGCGGTTTTCGTCTCGGCCGCGCGCCAGCCCGATTCCGATCCGATCTGCGAGAAGCCGACGACCAGCTTCTTGGCATCGGCGGCCTGGACGGCGCCCAACCCGATGAACAGCGCCGCGGCGGCGGTGGCGGCGGAGATCACCCATTTCCTGGACATCCGTTTCACTCCCTGAGGTTTTATGGCGAGGATTTATTGCGGTGCTTGCTGGATGGAGGCAGGCGACGGGACGGGCGCGGAATTTTCCTGATCGCAGCCCGGTCCGAAATTGTTCGTCATGCCTACTTTAAGTACACAGAACCATAACTGTCCAATACGATTCTCGACCTGAACGATGCCGAAAAGAATATGGCCGGCCCAAAACCAGGCGAAAAAGTCAGGTCGAAAAAACGGCCGGGCAGCGCAAGGCCGCCCGGCCGTAAGGTGACCCTGCTCCAGTCCGGAACAGGGCCGACGCACCCGAGGGAGAGCGCGCCGGGACGCAACCGCCGCGGCGGGATGGAGAGCAACACCGCGGGCGGCGCGAAGCCGAAAGAAAGGGCCAGGACGTCAACCGGCCGGTATCAGAGGGCGAGGCCCTTAGAAAGCGAGGTTCGCCTGGACCAGGAACATGTCGCCCTTGTCGCTGTTGGCGGCGACGTCGGAGCTGAGCTTGAAGTGGTTGTATTCCGGCCCGATGGCGAAGCCGGGGGCGACGACATACTTGGCGCCGACGGTGATCAGCTCGAACTTGGTCCGGCCGCGCACGGTCAGGTCGCCGGCGTCCTTGGCGTTCAGGTAACCGACGCCCAGCGTGGTGGGGCCGAAGGTGTACTGCGCGCCGGCCGTCCAGACGTCCTGCTTCTCGCGGCTGACGATGCCGGCGGTGCTGGACTTGGCATAGCCGCTGTCGCCCGACCAGGCATAGCTGCCGCCGACCTTCAGCCCGCCATAGGCCACGGTCAGGCCGGCGTGGGTGGAGGACAGATCGTCGAAGCTCGCCCCGGTGATGCTGGAGTCCTTGGCCTTGCCGCCCAGGTAGAACAGGCTGGCATTGACCGCGACGCCGCCGAAGTTGTTGGTGTAGGTGCCGCCGACCTCGTAGACGTCGCGATAGGCGCCGGTGCGGTTGGCCGAGGCCAGCGCGAACTTGGAGCGGTTGACGTCGGTGCCGCTGCTGTCCGACGACGGCTGGTAGGAGGCGCCGAGCTTGAAGCCGGCGATCTCCGGCGTCCAGTAGGTGGCGCGGGTGGCAGGGTTGCCGGAGATCAGGGCGCGGATGTTCCCGATGGTGACCGGCGAATTGGCCGCGCTGTTGCCGAGCCAGGACGGGAAGGAGCCGTCGACGCCGCCGGTGCCCCAGTCGGACGGGGCGATGATGCCGCTGTCGTCGGACGGGCCGTTCTCCACGCCCAGATGCAGGACGCCGAAGCTGCCGTTGACGAACAGGAAGGCGCGGTCATAGGTGGCGGTGCGGGCGTTGCTGGTGCCGTTCTCGGCCAGCAGGCGCAGGCGGGCGCCATATTCCAGCCCGTTGTCTGCCTTGGCCTTCGGCGTCACCAGCAGGCGCAGCCGGTTGCGGAACTCGGTGGAGCGCAGGCCGGCGTCACGGTCCTGGTCGACATAGCCGGCTTCGAAATAGGCGTCGCCGCCAATG
This sequence comes from Azospirillum sp. TSH20, assembly GCF_003115935.1. Lineage (NCBI taxonomy): Bacteria > Pseudomonadati > Pseudomonadota > Alphaproteobacteria > Rhodospirillales > Azospirillaceae > Azospirillum > Azospirillum sp. TSH20. Next base: position 464 of record NZ_LGQU01000147.1, on the reverse strand, counting down.
ACAACGTCGAACTTCGACTGGGCGGAGGCCGGGCCGGCCGCCATGACGGAGACGAGCGAAAGGGTGGCTGCGCCAAGCAGCAGAGCGGATCTCACCATCAGGGTTTCCTCTTAATGCGGTTTGTTCTTGCTTCGGTACCGTGTGCGGGAGCGGTGCTTCGGCCATGCGCGGACGCACGCCGTCCCCGGCCGCCGAACCCGGCACGCGGCCGGTTCCGACGGTTTGCTCTGCGTCAGCGCTCCCTCTGACGCAGCCGTTGCGGGTTGCTGGTGTCGGTCAGTCCTGTCCGAGTTTTCCGTCGATGCGCCGCCACAGCCCCAGCGGGTTGCCGTCGCGCAGGGCCTCCGGCAGCAGGTCGGGCGGCAAGTCCTGGTAACAGACCGGGCGCAGGAAGCGGCGGATCGCCAGCGTGCCGACCGAGGTGCTGCGCGGGTCCGAGGTCGCCGGGAACGGGCCGCCATGCA
>NZ_LGQU01000043.1:0-56083 GCF_003115935.1 Azospirillum sp. TSH20 | reverse complement strand
TCCACAAAATGCTGACAATTCTCAACGCTCGGGTCCGTGACGCACTGGCAGCCATTCCCACCAACACATGAACAAGACAGTTGCTCATACGATGGACAGCATCGCCGCCGCCGGCGCGTCGATCGCGTCGGCCAGTGCGCGCAGGCCACGGGCGGCCTCGTCACGGCTGCGCGGCATGCACAGGCTGACACGCGCTGCATGGGGGGCACTGGCGCGGCCGACGGCGAAGGCATCGGCGCCGGTGACGATCACCCCGCGGCGGCGGGCCTCGCCGATGAAATCCTCGCGCCGCCAGGGTTCGGGCAAGACCAGCCACAGATGCTGGGCCGCCGGATGGCCATAGACCGTTTCGGCCGGCAGGATGGAGCGGGCGAGCCGCTGGCGGGCCAAATCCTCCTCCCGCTGGGTGGCGACGATGCGGTCGGCGGTGCCGTCCTGAATCCAGCGCGTCGCGACCTCCGCCGGCAGGGCAGGGGCGGAATATTGCAGGGCGCGGATGGCGGTCTCGACGCGGGAGCGCAGTTCCGGAGGGGCGACGACGAAGCCCAGCCGCAGCCCGGCGGCGAGGCTTTTCGACACGCCGGACACATAGAGGGTGATGTCCGGCGCCATGGTCTGCATCGGCACGGCATCCGGAACCATGAAGCCGAACACGTCGTCCTCGATCAGGATCACGCCATAGCGGCGGGCGATCTCCACGATCTCGCGGCGGCGGGCGGTGGGCATGACGACCGCCGTCGGATTCTGCAGGGTAGGCACCAGATAGACCGCCTTCGGCCCCAGCCGGCGGCAGGCGCTGTCGAAGGCGTCGGGCACCAGCCCGTGTTCGTCGATGGCGACGCCTTCCAGGTGATAGCCCTGGGTGGCGGCCAGCGCCTTGGTGCCGATGTTGGTCAGCCGTTCCGCCAGGATGACGTCGCCGGGGCGGGCGACGGCAGCCAGTGTCACGGCAAGCGCGTTCTGCGCACCGGTGGTCAGCAGCACCGAGTCCGGGGTGGCCTTGACGCGGTGCTGGCGTTCCAGCCAGGACGCGGCGGCGGCGCGGTGGTCGGGCAGGCCGGCATGGGGGCCGTAGCCGATCAGCGCCGCGGCATGACCGGAGGCGGCGATGGCCGTCAGCGTCTGGCCGAAAGTCTGCACGGCGATCGCATGTTCGGGATGGACCGTCGTCATGTTGACGATCGCAGGGCCGGCCGAGGTCTCGCCGGCCGGCGGCCAGCCGAGCGGCAGGGGGGTGGCCGGCGCACGCTGGCCCTGGACGAAGGTGCCGCGCCCGACCTCTCCGCCGATCAGCCCGCGCTTTTCCGCCTCGGTATAGGCGCGCGTCACCGTGCCGACCGTCACGCCCAAGCGGAAGGCGAGGTCGCGGTGGGTCGGCAGCCGGGTGCCGACCGGCAGAACACCGTCGGCGATGTCGTCGGCCAGTGCGTCGGCGATGACGCGATAGAGCGGGCCGGGACGGCCCTCCAGGTTCGGGGTCCAATTTGTCATGAATACAAATGTGGCATTGTCCCGACCCGCTGGCAAGGTCCACGCGATTGTCCCCGTCGGCAGGGCAGGGAAAAGCCGAACAATCCGGAAACGCCTTGCGCAAGTCCGTTACGCCGCATCTTGTATCAAGTTAGAGGAACCGATAGCTTCGGTATGGGGCGTGGCAGACAATCCGCCACCCATCGCAGTCCGGCACGGGGGACAATGCACACCATCGCGGTGGTCGACGACGATCCCATCACCCGCGAGACCCTGAAGGCCTACCTGGAAGGGGAGGGCTATCGGGTGATGCTGGCGCGGGACGGCGACCAGCTGTCGGCGCTGCTGGCGCGCGGAAGGATCGACCTGCTGCTGCTGGACATCCGGCTGCCGGGCAAGGACGGTCTGGCGGTGACGCGGGAACTGCGGGGGACCTCCAACATCGGCATCATCCTGATCACCGGACGGTCCGACCGGATGGACCGGCTGATCGGGCTGGAACTGGGCGCCGACGACTACATCACCAAGCCGTTCGAACCGCGCGAAATCCTGGCCCGCACCCGCAGCCTGCTGCGCCGCATCGCCAAGCCGACCCGGCCGGCCGGTGGACGGGTGAAGCGGTTCGACGGGTGGGAGCTGCATCTGGACAAGCGCCGCCTGCGCGATCCCCATGGCGAGGATGCGCGCCTGACCTCCGCTGAGTTCGAACTGCTCGCCGCCTTCGTCGAGAATCCGGGGCGGGTGCTGAGCCGGGACGATCTGCTCGACCTCACCCTGCGCGGCGATTCGGTGCCCTACGACCGCTCCATCGACCGGCTGGTCCGCCGCCTGCGCCGCGTGGTGGAGCCCGATCCGGCCGATCCCAGCCGCATCGTCACCGTGCACGGCATGGGCTACATGTTCCAGGCTGCGGTGGATTAGGCTGCGGTCAGGATTGTGCCGATGTGGCCCGGCGCTGCGGGCGGGCGGCCGCGCCGTCTTCCTCCGGCTTTCCGGGCTTGCGGAAGGTGCTGAGTTCGGAGATGCGGTTGACGGTCAGGCCGTTCAGCCGGCAACCGGCGACCTCGACGATTTCAAAGCCGGCCTTGCGAGGATAGCGGGCGGCGACCCGTTCGCGCGCCTCGCGGTCGCCATCGGCGACCAGCAGGTAGCGGCGGACCCCGGACCAGCCGCGATAGCCCCGCTGGTCGGACAGGCTGACGCCGGTGGGGTGGCAGCGGACCGCGACCTCCCAGAAGCGGCCGGGGCGCGGCTCGTTGCGGTCGAAGACGAAATAACGCTGCATCGCCGACGACTTCTTCTTGTCAAGCTCGAGGATGGCGGCCTGCATGTCGATCTCGGCCTTCTGCACGCGCTTTTCCATCTCCGCATGGTGATGCGCCAGCTGGGCGTAGTCGGACGCGACGTCGGCGACCTCCTTGGTCACGTCGTCCACCTTCTCCTTCAGCTTGGACATGGCGAGCCGCGTCACCACAAGCTGGCGGCGCCAGTAGCGGTTGGACAGGACGGTCAGCACCATCAGGCCCAGCGCGAAATACAGCATCATGCCGGTCATGCGGCCGTCCTCTTCATGCTGCCGCCCCTCATGCCGCCCCCCTCATGCCGCGGACGCCTCCGCCTCGGGGTCGGGGGCGAGCGCCAGCGGAACCACCGGCGAGCAGATCACGCCATTGCGCTGGGAAAAGCTGGTCCGGACCGTCCCGTGGGCCTGTTCGGCGGACGGGGCGGTGATGTGGGCGACGTTGCGGTATTCCCAAATCTGGCGGGAGAAGACGATGTCCTTGCGGTCCAGCTCGTTGAAATTGGGCCCGGCGGCCAGCTGCGCCCAATAGACGTCGCCGTCGCTGTCCTGGTCGCCCAGTTCGTGGACAAGCTCAATCTTTGAAAATTCCAGCGCCCGTAATTCGGTCAGCGCCTTTTGGCGCCGGCCGTTGAATTCGGTCAGGCGGGCCTGCAGCGTGGTCAGGTCGACGCGCTTGCGCTCCGTCTTCTGGCGCCATTCGGCGAGCGCGGCGCGCTTCTTGTCGTATTGGCGCTGGTTCATCGCCTCGCGCGTTTTCTCCGCGCTGACGCGGCCGACATCGACGACGATGGACAGTCCGAGCGCGGCGGCGCTGGCGATCAGAAGCAGTATCCCCAGGAATTCGGCCGAAATGACCATTCGCCCTCCGCCAGCCGCACCGAATGCCTGCGCCGGTGTACCGACGCATCGTGCCACGGCGGGCGAAGGGCCGCGATGCCCTCGCGACAACCCGTCGCACGGGGCGGATCATACCATCGCGCTCCAAGCCGAGGTTGTCATTTTTAGCCGAAATAAGAGTAAACCCGCCTTTTTTGGGAGGGTTTATGACCGGATGCCGAACAGGCGGAGTAACCCCGGCACCCGGTCATAGTCCGGCCGGTCAGTCGGTGTTTTCCGCCGGTTCGAAGCTCATGGCGACGCCGTTCATGCAGTATCGCTTGCCGGTCGGCTGCGGCCCGTCGTCGAAGACATGGCCCAGATGGCCCTTGCAGGCGGCGCAATGAACCTCGGTGCGCGGGTAGGCCAGCTTGTGGTCGGTGGAGGTCTCGACGGCGCCGGGCAGCGGCTCCCAGAAGCTGGGCCAGCCCGACCCGCTCTCGTACTTCGTGTCGCTGGCGTAGAGCGGCTGGCCGCAGCCGGCGCAGCGATAGACGCCATGGCGCTTCTCGTCGTTCAGCGGGCTGGTGCCGGGATATTCCGTCGCGTGTTCGCGCAGCACCTTGTACTGGTTGGGCGACAGCTCCCGCTTCCACTCCTGTTCGCTTCTGGCCTGCTCGCCTTTCGCCGATTGCGTCTTTTCCGATTCGGGCATGCCGCCGGTCTCCCATGCTGATGGTCGGTATCCTGAGCCACCTATATTGGTCTGCAATCCCGCCTACCCAAGCCGGGCAAGGCAGCCATCACGCGGCCATCACGCGGTCGTGACCGGCGGGGCGGCCTATATCGGACAGGACGTGCGTCTGCGACAAAAGATTCTTGCCGATCCGGCGAAGGTTCGACCGCTGGTACCTTTCGGAATTGAATCGGTTTCGGTAACATCCTGGACGCCAACAGTCCGGGACAGCGTGTCCGGGACGGCAATGCCGGGGCATAGACGCGCCGCATGATGGATGAACGCTACCTCCGGGCGGTTCGCGATGCGCTGGTGCGGCACCAGCAATGGCTGCTGCGCGATCCGGCAGGGAAGGGGCGTCGCGCCAATCTCAGCTTCTACGAACTGGGCGGACTGGGCCTGAACCGCGTCAACCTGTCGGGCGCCAAGCTGACCGGGGCCAGCCTTGCGCGGGCACGTCTGGTCGGGACGCTGCTGTCCAAGGCGGATCTCTACGGCGCCGACCTGTCGAAGGCCGACCTGACCGGCGCGCAGCTGCAGGGCGCCGACCTGCGAGGGGCCAGGGTGGACGGCGCCAAGCTGCAGAACGCCAATCTGCAGGGTGCGGACCTGCGCCGCGGCATGGTGCTGGACGCCGGCGAATTCAGGGCGGCCGGCAACAGCGACGGCACCACCACCTTCGTCGGCTGCAGCCTGTCCAAGGCGATCCTGACCGATTGCCGGATGGCGCAGTGCGATTTCAGCGGCAGCGACCTGTCCGGCGTCGATTTCAGCGGCAGCGATCTCAGCGGCGCGATCCTGATCGGGGCGGACCTGACCGGCGCCACCATGCGCAAGACGACGCTGGACGGCGTGCTGATGTGCGGCGCCCGGCTGAACGACGAACTGCGCACGGCGCTGGAGCGGCACGGCGTCGACGTGGACGGCACCGGCCTGACCACCACCGCGGCCCGGATGAGCGAACTGATCGCCGAGCACCAGATCTGGGTCGACAAGCTGGGCAAGGGGGGCGACCGCATCCAGTTGCAGCGGATCGACCTGCGCGGCTACAATTTCGCCAACCAGCTGCTGTGTGGGGCGGTGATGCGCTTCTGCGGTCTGCGCGGGGCGGATTTCTCCGGCGCCAAGCTGATGATGGCGGACCTGTCCTACAGCGATCTGCGCGATGCCGACTTCACCAGCGCCGACCTGTCCGGCTGCAACCTGGAGGGCGCCAATCTGGCCGGGGCCAAGCTGTGGCGGGCCAAGTTCCGCAAGGTCGATCTCAGCGGCGACGGCAGCCGGCTGTGGCCGACCAGCTTCGCCAAGGCCCGGCTGAACGGCGCCGATCTGCGCGACGCCAGCCTTGCCGGCGTGGTGCTGCGCGGCACCGACCTGACGGCGATCAAGACCAGCTTCGCCACGCTGAAGGGCGCCGACCTGTCCGCCGCCCGCGGCTGGCAGCCCTTCGAGGCGCCGGCATAGGGGCATCGGCGTAAAAGCGGCTCAGCTTCCGTCGGCGACGGGGATGCGGCCGGCGACGATGCCACGGCGGGCGGCTTCCACCGCATTGACCATCTCCGGGGTCACGAGGTCGCGGTTGTTTTCGTCCACCGCGTAATCGACCGCCCCCTCGGCAAGCCCCAGCGCCACCGTGCCGGCGCTCCAAGTGCCCTGGCGTGCCGCTTCGAGGCTCGAGGCCACCGCCAGATCGACCCGCTTCAGCATCGAGGTCAGGATGGTGCCGGGGTAGAGGTAGTTCTGGTTGCTGTCGACGCCGATTGCCAGCCGCTTGGCTTCGTCCGCCGCGGCGAAGATGCCGAAGTTCGAAACCCCGGCCCCGGCGAACACCACGTCGGCCCCGCGCTGGAACTGGCTGCGCGCCACCTCCGCCCCGCTGGCCGGGTCGTTGAAGGCCGCCGGCGTGGTGCCGACGAAATTCACCAGCACCCTGACGTCGCCGCGGGCATGGCGGGCGCCCTGTTCGAAGCCGGCGATGAATTTGCGGATCAAGGGAATGTCGAGCGCGCCGATGAAGCCGACGGTCCCGCTTTTCGAGGCCAGCGCCGCCAGCACGCCGACCAGGAAGGATCCCTCCTGCTCCTTGAAGGTGACGCTGCGGATGTTCGGCCCCTCCGCCACCGCATCGATCAGCGTGAAGCGCACCGCCGGGTGCGCCGGGGCCAGCCGGGCCAGCGGCGTCGCGTAATAGAAGCCGATGGCGATCAGATCGGTCACCCCGCGCCGCAGCAGCGATGCCGCCGCCTGGTCGAACTGGGCGGGGGTGGATGGCAGATATTCGAGGACGGGAATGCCGGTGGCCGATTTGAAGCGTTCCGCCCCGGCGAAGGCCCCCTCGTTGAAGCTCTTGTCGAACTTCTGCCCCGCCGCATAGACCAATCCGGGCTGGATCGCCGTAGCATGGGCGGGTTGCGGAAGCAGCGCCAGAGCGGTTCCGGCGGCACCGAAGAACAGGATCGACCGGCGGGTCGGGTGCGGCATGGCGCGGCCTCTGGCTGGGTGGAAGCCCTTCATCCGGATTCAATTTTAGGCATGGAATTGCGGTCCGAACCAGAATTTTGTTGCGCCGCGATCCATCCCGGCGCGAGGGCGTGCAGCGAAGCGGGCGACAACCGGTCGACGCTCGGCCAAGGGGCGGCCAAGGGGCGGCCAAGGTTCCGCCAGGGCGCGGATTGTCGCGGCGGCATTCCATCGCAGGTTACTCAAGGCAGCCATGCCGAGACGGGACTTTGCGTCCGGCAGGGGACGGCGCAGCTTAAAAGCTGCGGACTCCGTCCGGTCGATTTCCCCTCCCCCTTTTCACATTTGGATTTGCTGATGTTCGCGCGCCTTGCCGCCGTTCGTTCCCGTTCGCCTGCCGAAAGCCCGTTCTTCATCGCGGCGCTGGGCGTGCTGATGTCGTTCGGACCGATGGGCACCGACATGTATCTGCCCGGAATGCCGGCGATCGGCCGCGAGCTGCATGCGGCGCAGGATCAGGTGCAATGGACCCTGTCGGCCTTCTTCCTGGGCTTCGGCGTCGGGCAATTGCTGTGGGGGGCGCTGAGCGACCGGTTCGGCCGGCGGATCCCGGTGGCGACCGGCATCCTTCTCTATGCCGTCGGCTGCGTCGGCTGTTCGCTGACCGTCGATGTCGGCCATCTGGCGGCTTGGCGCTTCGTGCAGGCGGTGGGGGCCTGTGCCGGGCCGGTGCTGGTCCGGGCCATGATCCGCGACGTGTTCGAGCGCGACCGCGCGGCCAGCGTCCTGTCGATGATGATGCTGGTGATGGGCGCCGCCCCGATCATCGCGCCGCTGATCGGCGGCCAGATCCTGGTGTGGGCCAACTGGCGCTGGATCTTCTGGGCGCAAGCGGCCTTCGGCGCCGTCGCGATGCTGGCCCTCGCCAGCCTGCCGGAAACCCATCCGGAGTCGCGGCGCACCAGCCTGCGCCCGATGGTGCTGGCCGAGTCCTACCGCAAGCTGCTGACCGACCGCCGCTATCTCGGCTATGCGATCGGCTCGTCCTTCATCTATGCGGGGATGTTCGCCTTCATTTCCGGCTCGCCCTTTGTCTATATCGAGCTGTTCGGCGTCCGGCCGGAGAATTACGGCTTCCTGTTCGGGCTGAACATCGTCGGCATGATCATCGTCAACACGCTGAACAGCCGCGCGGTGATGCGCTTCGGGTCCGACATGATGCTGCGTATCGGCGTCTGGCTGTCGGCAGCCAGCGGCATTTTGCTGGTCGCCTGCGTGATGGGCGGCTGGGGCGGGTTGTGGGGGCTGGTCGGCTGCCTGTTTCTGTTCATGTCGTTGACCGGATTCTGCTTCGCCAATTCCATGGCGGGCGCGCTGCAATCCTTCCCGCAGATGGCGGGCACCGCATCGGCGCTCGCCGGCATGCTGCAGTTCAGCAGCGGCGCGGTTTCGGGCTGGGCGGTCGGGCTGATGGCCGACGGCACGGCCATGCCGATGGCGGCGGTGATCGGGGGAGGCGCCCTGGTCGGCCTGGCGCTGAACCTATGGCTGATCCGTCCTTTCCGCCGCCGGTTGCCGGCGGGAGCGTAAAAACAGGAGCATTTTGTAAAATACGGATTGGGGCTGTCGGGGTTCGGCGTGAATTGAATTCCGCGGCCGGGCGGACTAGGCTCTCGCGGCAAAAGGAGACCCGACATGCCGCAGACCCCGCCGCCGAAGCCGCTTTTCAACTCCGCCCGCCCCGTGGCCCGCCGCGATCTTCTGGTGGGTGCCGCAGCGCTGGGCATTGCCGCAGCCACCGCGTCGCTGCCGTTGCCGGCCTTTGCGGCGACGACCCTGCGCGTCGGCTACATTCCGATCATCCCGATGACCCAGCTTTACGTGATCACGGGCGAGGGATGGACCAAGGATGCCGGGTTGAGCCTGCAGACCACCAGCTTCCAGTCGGGGCCGGCGATGATCCAGGCGCTCGCCTCGGGCACGCTGGACGTCGCCTATGTCGGCATCGGCCCGGCGCTGATCGCCCGGTCGAAGGGGGTGAAGCTGAAGGTCGTCGCCGCCAACGTCATCGATCAGGTGGCGCTGATCGGCCGCGGTCCGCTGGCCAAGGCGATGGCCGGCGCCGCCAACCCGGCCGAAGGGGTCAAGGCCTTCCGCGCCGCCAATGGCCGGCGGCCGAAGATCGGCTCGCTGCCGGCCGGATCGGTGCCGGACACCGTTCTGCGCTATTGGATGGCGGAGGTCGCCCACATCGCCCCCGACGATGTCGAGATCGTCGGCATGGGCGAGCAGCCCTTGCAGCAGGCGCTGCTGACCGGGGCCATCGACGGCGCCTCGATCCTGGAACCGATCCTGACGCTGGTGAAGTCGCGCCTGCAGGAGGCCGCCATCATCGCCAAGGCCGGCACCATGTTCCCCAAGCAGCCGGGCGCCGTGCTGGCGGTGACCGAAGACGCCATTGCCAAGAACCGCGACGCGGTGGCCGAACTGGTCAAGCTGCACATCCGCGCGACCGCCTTCGCCAAGTCCAACCCGGACCGCACGGCGGAGCTGGTGACCGACATCATCGGCAAGGGGCTGGTCGAGCGCGACGTGATGCGGGCGGCGCTGACCTCCGACGCGACGACCTTCGTCGACGACCCGCGGGTGATCCTGGATTCCACCAAGAAGATGCAGGCTTTCCAGCAGTCCTTGAACCAGATCACCGAGCCGGTGGATGTCGACACGCTGTTCGACTTCTCCTTCCATGATGCGGCGAAAGGAAAGTGACCGCCATGACCTCCAACCTGCGGCTGGTCATCCATGCGCCCACGCCGGCCGCGCTGGAGCGGGCGCGGAACAATGTCCGCAACCTGCTGAAGGCCCGGCCCGATGCGGAGGTGCGCATCGTCGTCAATGCGGGCGCCGTCGCCGCGGCGCTCGACAGCCCGGATGCGGAGACCGACCGGCACCTGCGCGTCTGCGGCAACACGCTGGCGAAGACCGGCCGGACCGCCGACGGGCTGACGGTGGTCACCGCCGGCGTCCTCGACATCGCCGAGGCGCAGGCGGACGGCTGGAGCTACATGCGGGCGTGAGCCGGTCTCAGCCGACGCCCCAGCCGCCGGTGTCGGGGAACGGCGCGGCGGGCGGCGGGACGCTGGCGGGTTGGGCGGCAACGGGATCGGCGACGATGCCGCGCGGCAGGGCGGGGGCGCCGGGCGGGGTGGGGAGCAGGCGGGTCGGCTTCACCCACCAGCCGGGCGCCGTCGCCGCGATGGTTTTCGCCGCAGATTCCGCCGCCGCCGCCGTGGCGTAGAGACCGAAGCAGGTGGCGCCGCTGCCGGACAGGCGGGGCAGCAGGCAACCGGCGCTGCGCTCCAGCGCCGCCAGAACCTCGGCGATCACCGGCGCCACCGTCAGGGCCGGGGCGGTCAGGTCGTTGGTGCGCTCCAGCAGCAGCGCCGCGAGGTCGGCCGCGTCGGCCGGATTGCGGGTGAAGCGGGCGGGGGCGGAGAAGGCGGCGCCGCTCTTGGCGCGGGTAGCGGCCATCGCCTTGAACACCGCCGGGGTCGGCACCGGTACGTTCGGATTGACCAGCACCACATGGGTTTCCGGCAGGTCCGGCGCCTCGTCCAGAACGTCGCCGATGCCGCTGAAATAGCAACTGCGCCCGGCGACGCAGACCGGCACGTCGGCACCCAGCCCGGCGGCGACCGCGAACAGCGCCGGGTCGTCGGGCGGCACTCCCCACAGCCGGGCGAGCGCCCGCAGGCAGGCGGCGGCGTCGGCCGATCCGCCACCGATCCCCGATGCGACCGGCAGCGCCTTGGTCAGCGCGACCATCACATCGGCCTCGCGGCCCAGCCGGGCGGCCAGCGCGTGGGCGGCGCGCATCACCAGATTGTTCGCCGGGTTCTCGCCCATCAAAGCCGGGCCGAATGGACCGGCGATGGCCAGACGCGGGCCGGCCGGCGGCAGGTCGGCTCCGCGCAGCGCCACACGCGCGGCGGCCGGCGTCAGGGCGATGCTGTCGCCGAACTCGGCGAAGGCGACGAGGCTGTCCAGCTCGTGATAGCCGTCGGCGCGCCGGCCGGTGACATGCAGGTAGAGGTTCAGCTTGGCCGGGGCGGCCTCGACGATGGAAGTGCCGGTCATAAGCTCCAAATCCGCTGGCGGGCGCGCGACGACGCTCCCTGTGTCGCACCCTTTCGCCCGCAGCGGCAAGGGTGCGGTTCAGAGGCCTTATTCAGATCTGGGCGAGCATGTCCTTCAGCAGCGTCTCGCCCATCGGCCAGGGGCCGTGACCACTTTCGGCATTGATGTGGCCGGCCTCGCCGGCGTCGATGAAGTCGGCGCCCCACAGCGCGGCGAAGCCGCAGGCGCGGGCGGCGCTGCAGTAGGGATCGCTGCGGCTGCCGACGACCACGGTGGGGAAGGGCAGCGGATCGGCCAGCACCGGGGCAAAACGACAGGCCTCGACCGGCACCGTCCCAGGCGACTCGACGTCGGGCGGGGCGACCAGCAGGGCGGCGGCGACTTTGTGCGCGGCATCGCCGGCGGTCGCCCAGCGCGCCACCAGGATGCAGGACAGGCTGTGCGCGACCAGCACCACCGGGCCGGGGTCCGAGCGGACTGCATGGTCGAGCCGTTCGACCCACCGGTCGGGCTCCGGCGCGTCCCAATCACCGAGATCGACGCGGGTCAGGGCCGGCAGCCGGCCTTCCAGCCAGGTCTGCCAGTGGTCGGGACCGGAGTTGCCGAGGCCGGGAAGCACCAGAATGGTCGGCTGCGTCATTCTTTCAACTCTTCGTTCGTAAATGTTGCGTGTAGTGTCGGAAGGTTACCTGCGAATCGGGGAATTCTCTCCACGAGGTGGATCGGCATTCCAGGGTGCCGTGAGCGAGGGTGCCGTGAGCGGGGCCGCGGGGAGAGCATCGGGCGTCGTCATGGAATGATGACGGAAAACCATAAACGGGAAGAAGGGGAGAAACGTCTTGGACATCAGCGCCACCATCGCACAGGAACTCTGCGAGTCCATCGGGCGGGAACTGGATTCCGTCGTGTCCTTCGTCGGTCAGGGCGGCAGCGTCGTCGCCTCCACCGCGCGGGAGCGGATCGGCACCACCCATCCGGCCGGCACCGACATCATGGCCCGCCGCCTGGACGAGCGCGCCGTCAGCCGGGACGAGGCGGCCAAGTCCGGCGGCGCCATGCGGGAAGGCTATGCCATCGCCATCGATCTGGACGGCGACCGGGTCGGTGCGCTCGCCGTCGCCGGCCCGACGGAGCAGGCGCGCCGCTTCGCCCGCCTCGCCCGTCATTGGGTGGTGGCGACCTTGCGGGCCGAAACGGCGGAGACGCGCCGCCTCGCCCTGACGCGCGACCTGTCCGAGCGGGTGGAGCGTGAGGTCGGCGGGTTCGCCGCCGAACTGGCCGAGGCCGGCCGCAAGCTGGAATCGGCGGTCGCCGCCGTCCGTTCGGCCGGGACGGAGGGGCTGCGGCAGGCCGCCGATGCCGCCGGTGCGGCGCGTGCCGTCGACGGGTCGGTCAGCGCCATCGCCGGCATGCTGGACCGGCTGGCCTCCACCTCCGACCAGATCTCCGGCGACACCGGCAGGGCGCGGGAGATCAGCCTTGCCGCGGCGTCGGACAGCGACCGCGCCACCACGGTGATGAACTCGCTGCGCTCCGCCGCCGAGCAGATCGCCAGCGTGGTGAAGCTGATCAACGCCATCGCCAGCCAGACCAACCTGCTGGCGCTGAACGCGACCATCGAGGCGGCGCGGGCGGGCGAGGCCGGGCGTGGATTCGCCGTCGTCGCCAACGAGGTCAAGGCGCTGTCGCGCCAGACTGCCGACGCCACCAAGCAGATCGCCGATCAGGTCGCCAACCTGCAGAAGGAGACCGCCGCGGTGGACGAGGCGCTGGGCCGCATCCACTCCACCATCGGCTCGATCCAGGCGATCAACGGCACCGTCGCCGCCGCCATCGACGAGCAGGCGGCCCTGACCTCGGACGTCGCACGCTCGCTCGACCAGTCGCGCCAGGATGCCATGGCGGCGGAGCAGCGGATCGGCGATGCCGAACAGACGCTTGGCGGGGTGACGCGCACGCTGGAGGAACTGACGACGCTGAGCCGAACCATCGCGGAGCGGGCCGGCACCCTGGGCAGCGGCATCAGCGGCCGGATCACCGACGTGCTGCGTCAGGTCCGGGGATAAGGCTGCTGGCAGTCGACGGAGTCGCCACCGGGTATGGTGGCTCCGGCGATGGTGGTGCGGGCGCTGCCGCTGCGGGCGGCAGGCGCCGCACCGCCCGGCAGCGGCACGATCAGCCGGCGCTTCACCGGCTGCTGCGCCGCGCGGCGCGACACGCCGGCGAAGATCTGCTTCGACGCCTCGATCATCGTCACCCCGGCGAAGGCCTTGAACCAGCGCCCGCCGACCTCTTCCCAGGCCGGCGCGGTCTTCTGCAGGAAGTGCGAGCGCAGCGGCGGCATGAACAGGGCGTGGCGGGTGCGTTCCGGCACGAACATGGTGTCGCGCAGAACCTGCTTCAGCTGCGAGGCGGAATAGGGGAATCCGTGGCCGAAGGGCGTCCAGTCGGCGCGCGCCCACAGGCCGCGGCGGTTCGGCACCACCGCCAGCACCCGGCCGCCGCCGGCCAGCACCCGCCAGATCTCGCGCATCATCGGCCGCAGCTGTTCGGTGCCTTCCAGGCCGTGGACCAACAGCACGCGGTCGATGGTGTTGTCGCCGAAGGGCAGGTCGGCCTCGTCGCCCAGCGCCACCATGCCCGGCCCTTCCGCCGGCCAGAAGCTGACGCCCTGGCTGGCCGGCATCACCGCCACCACCCGGTCGGCCTCGCCCATGAAGGGACGCAGGTACGGGGTGGTGTAGCCGACGCCGAGCACGATCTGGTTGCGCACGTCCGGCCAGATGGTGCGGATGCGCCGGCGGATCATCCGCTGGGCGGTGCGCCCCAATCCGGACTCGTAGAACTCCCTCAGATCGACGATATCTGTGTACATGGTATCCCAAGCGTAACACGGGTTTCGTATCGCAACAGCAGGGAGTCCGCTGCCGTGGAGGTCATTCTCGTTCCGGCTTTCGCCGACAACTATATCTATGTGCTGCGCGACGCGGCATCCGGCAAGGTCGGTGTGGTCGATCCCGGCGACGCCGCCCCGGTGCAGGCCGAGTTGGAGCGGCGGGGCTGGTCCCTCACCCACATTTTCCTGACCCACCACCATGACGACCATATCGGCGGCGCCGAGGCGCTGAAGGCCCGCTATCGCGCCAGCGTGGTCGGCGCCCGCGCCGATGCCCACCGCATTCCCGGCCTGGACGTGATGCTGGGAGACGGCGACCGCACGGTGTTCGGCGAACAGACCGCCCGCGTCTTCGCGGTTCCCGGCCACACCAGCGGCCATATCGCCTTCTGGTTCGAGGCGGCGGAAACCCTGTTCAGCGGCGACACGCTGTTCTCGCTCGGCTGCGGCCGGCTGTTCGAAGGCTCTCCGGCCCAAATGTGGGACTCGCTGCAAAGCCTCCGGTCGCTGACCGATTCGACCCGCGTCTATTGCGGTCACGAATACACCCAGTCGAACGGCCGCTTCGCGGTGACCGTCGATCCGGACAACGTCGCCCTGCAGCAGCGGATGGAGGAGGTCGCGGCCCTGCGCGAGCGAAACCAGCCGACGATTCCCACCACCATCGGGATGGAACGCCGCACCAACCCCTTCCTGCGTGCCGACGATCCCGGTGTCCAATCCGCCATCGGCATGTCCGGCGCCCCGTCGGTGGAGGTGTTCGCCGAATTGCGCCGGCGCAAGGACCATTTCCGGGGATGAGGGTTGCCGGCCCGGCGGTGGACCGGCGATCCGGCCTGCCGCTAGCCTGTCGTCAACCAAACCGAAGCGGCCAATCAGAAGCGTAAGGAGCGTCCATGTTGAAGCTGCGCTGGAGCGCCACATCCCCCTATGTGCGCAAGGTGATGATGGTGCTGATCGAACGCGGGCTGGAGGACCGGGTGGAGCGGGTGACGACCGATCCCTGGTCGGCCGACACCGACCTGCCCAAGGACAACCCGCTGGGCAAGGTGCCGGCCTTGACACTGGAAGACGGCACCACCCTGTTCGACAGCCCGGTGATCGTCGAGTATCTCGATTCGCTGGGCGACCGGGCGCCGCTGCTTCCGCAGGCGGGCCCGGCCCGCTGGACTGCGCTGCGGCTGCAGGCCATCGCCGACGGCATCTGCGACGCCGCCATCCTGCGCCGGCTGGAGTCCATGCGTCCGGACGGGGAGAAATCCGCCAACTGGATGGAACGCCAGCGCAAGGCGGTCGCCCGCTCGCTCGATCTCCTGGAGGCCGAGGCTGCCTCGCTGGACGGCGATGCCACCATCGGCACGCTGGCGGTGCTGGTGGCGCTCGGTTACCTCGATTTTCGCTTCGGGCATGAGGATTGGCGCGAGGGTCGGCCGGCGCTGACCGCATGGTTCGCCAAGGCCTCCGACCGCGACGGCCTGCGGCGGACGGCGCCGCCGGTGTAACGCGGGCCGCTGGGCCAAGCTTTTACGCGGCATACGTGCAGTAGAGCGGCGTCCGGCAGGGTCGGGCGCCGCTTTTCTATTCGGCGCCGTTTACGTTCGATTCACCATGGCCGGCTACGCGACGGATGATTTCCCGTCTCCAGCGATCTTTCGATTGTGCGTCGCGAAAACTTCATCGAAGCGTCACCGATTCATCCAACCAGAAGGGCTACCCATGGCGCCGGCCGGCTCGCGGAGAACCGCGGGCGCGGCACGGACAACCTCCAAGCCACGGGTGGCCCTTATGGCAAAGCCAGTCGACCAGCGCCGGCGGTCCGGCATCAAGTCGAAGATGCTGATCGCCTTCGGCACCGTGGCGGCACTTCCCTGCATCGCCGCGGTGGTGGGCTGGATGTCCTATGGCGCCGTCCGCGGCCATGTCGCCGACATCACCGGCACGCAGGTGCCGGTGCTCAGCGCCGCCCATGGCCTTGCCACCACGACGGCGCGGGTGCTGGCGCTGGGGCCGCTGATCGACGCCGCGACCTCCGAGGAGGATCTGGGCCGGCTGCGCAGCGCGGTGGCGGAACAGCGCGGGGCGCTGGACGGGCAGCTCGTCCGGCTGGCGGACGGGTATGGTCATACTGGGGGCGATGCGGATCGCGTCGCGGAACTGACCGGCACCGCCCGCTCGCTGCTCGGCACCATCGACGCGCTGGGGACGGCCACCGGCCGGCGGCTCACTCTGCAGGAACAGCGCAGCGGTCGGCTGGCGGAGCTGAGCGACATTCATGCCAAGCTGCTCGCCGCGCTGAAGCCGGACATGCAGGCGTCGCGCGAGCAGCTGGCCCAGGCGATCGCCGCGATGGTCGAGGCGACCTCGCAATCCTCCGCGGTGATCGGCGCCGAGCTGGGGCAGACGGTGATCCCGCTGTTCCAGCTGCGCGGGGCGGAAGCCGCCCTGGCGAAATCGCTGCTGATCGGCGCGTTCGAGACCGACCGGTCGAAGGTGATGTCGCTGTCCACCGACTTCGACTCCGCGCTGTCCGACCTGCAGGGCGCGTTGCGTCCGCTGGCGAAGAGCGAGGCGGCGGCTCCGGTGGTGGCAGCGATCAACGAGCTGGCGGCGTATGGCGACGGCGACAAGAGCGTCTATACCCGCCGCGTCCGCCAACTCACCCCCGGCATTCCGGAGGCGGAGGCGTACAAGCTGGCCGAATCGCTGGCGGCCGGCGTCGATGACATCGTCCGGCTGGACCGCGACGCCAACGCCCGCATGCTGCCGCTGATGCTCAATTCGCGCGGCCGAATCGCCGAGGCCGGCAACGCCATCGCCGAGCGGATGCAGGACCTGTCAACCAACGTCGTGCCGGCCGCTCAGCACCGTTACACCGTGCTGAGCGGCCTGATGGCCGACGCCAACCTGCTGGCCGGCAAGCTGGCTGAGGCCGGCAATGCGGAAACGCCGGCCCGCCTGACCACTGCACGCCGCACGCTCGATCCGCTGGCGGCGACGATCCGGGCCACCTTGAAGGACTCGAACGACGATCTGGGCGCGGAGACCCGCCGGCTGGCGGAGCGGCTGCTGGCGCTTGGCTTCGGCGACGACGGCATCCTGGCTCTGCGCAGCGGCGAATTGGCGGCCTATGCCGAGAATGCCGCGCTGATCGACAGCAACCGCAGCACCGGCGCCGCCCTGACCGCCATGGTCGACGGGCTGGTCCAATCGGCCGAGCGGGCGACCGCCGACGGGGCCGCCGCCGCCCATGACGCGCTGGAGCGCACCAACGAAATCCAGTTCCTACTGGCGACCGCCGGCGTGCTGCTGGCCGGGCTGATCGTCTCGCTTTATGTCGGGCGCCGCGTCGTCGGCCGGATGGAGGCGCTGGCCGACGCCATGCGCCGGGTCGCCGGCGGCGACCTGACGGTGGAGCAGAAGGCCGACGGCAACGACGAGATCACCGACATGGCCCGCGCCCTGTTCGTCTTCATCGCCAATGCCCGCGCCATGGAAGAGGCGCACGAGAAGGTGGAGGTCGAGCGCCGCAACGCCGCCTCGGCCCGCCGGACCAGCATGCTGGAGATCGCCGACCAGTTCGAACGCAACGTGCTGAGCAGCGTCGAGACCCTGGCCGAGGCCGCCCGCGTCATGGCCGCCCGCGCCCGTTCGCTGACCGACATCGCCGCCAACGCCAACGACCGGGCGGAGGCCGCCATGCAGCTGTCCGGCGAGATGGCGGCGGGGATCCAGCAGGTGGCGACCGCCGCGTCGGAAATCTCGCAGTCGATCGCCGAGATCAGCAAGCGCACCGGGGAATCGGCCCGGATCATCGGCGACACCGCCGCCGGGGCGGAGCAGGTGAAGGCCACCGTCGCCGACCTGTCGAGCACGGCGGGCGAGATCGGCACGGTCGTCGGACTGATCGACGAGATCGCCGGCCAGACCAACCTGCTGGCGCTGAACGCCACAATCGAGGCGGCGAGGGCAGGGGAGATGGGCCGCGGCTTCGCGGTCGTCGCGGGGGAGGTGAAGGCCCTTGCCGGCCAGACCGCCCAGGCCACCGCCGAGATCGCCCGCCAGATCGCCGCGACCCAGGCGGCCAGCCGCGAAACGGCGGAGGTGGTGGCGACCATGACCGGCAGCGTCCAGCGCATCGAAACCAATGCCTCGGCCATCGCCGCGGCGGTGGAGGAACAGGCGATGATCACGTCGAGCATCGTCGACAGTTCCCACCGCGTCGCGGTCGGCACCCAGGCGGCCTCGGACCATGTCGCCGGCCTGTCGGAGGCCGCGGCCAAGGTGCGCACCCAGGCCGGCGACGTGCTGCAGGTGGCGGAAAGCCTGTCGCACGAGGCGACCAGCCTCGGCTCATCCGTGCATCTGTTCCTCCAGGAAATCCGGGCCGCGCGATGAGCGGGCGGCTTCGGGCAAGAACGGGTCGGTTTCATAAAACTGACACGTAAACAAAACAAACCCGTCACTGGCGGCGGCTATGGTCACCGCGACGAAGAAGGCGGGTTACGACGTCCGGCCGAGGCCGGGCATTTCTCCAACCCAACGACACCGTCCAAACCTATCGGGAGTTTTGCCGTGAAAACCATGACTTCGGCGTTCGTTCGTTGCGCCGCCTTCGGTGCCCTGGCCGCTCTGTCCGTGTCGGTCGCCCCGCTGTCGGTCGCCTCGGCCGCCGACATCTCCGGCGCCGGTGCCACCTTCCCGTACCCGATCTATGCCAAGTGGGCCGACGCCTACAAGAAGGAGACGGGCACGGGCCTGAACTACCAGTCGATCGGTTCGGGCGGCGGCATCAAGCAGATCAAGGCCAAGACGGTCACCTTCGGCGCGTCGGACATGCCGCTGAAGCCGGAAGAGCTGGAGCAGGCCGGTCTGATCCAGTTCCCGATGATCATGGGCGGCGTGGTTCCGGTCGTGAACCTGAAGGGCATTAAGGCCGGCGAAGTGAAGCTGTCGGGCACCGTTCTCGCCAACATCTACATGGGCGAGATCACCAAGTGGAACGACCCGCAGATCAAGGCGCTGAACCCCGACGTCAACCTGCCGAACACCGCCATCGCCCCGGTCTACCGCTCCGACGGGTCGGGCACCAACTTCCTGTTCACCGACTACCTGTCGAAGACCAGCCCGAAGTTCAAGACCCAGATCGGCGCCAACACCTCCGTCCAGTGGCCGGCCGGCATCGGCGCCAAGGGCAACGAAGGCGTGGCCAACATGGTCAAGCAGACGGACGGCTCGATCGGCTACGTCGAATACGCCTACGCCAAGCAGAACAACATCACCCACCTCGACCTGCAGAACAAGGACGGCAAGACCGTCGCTCCGAAGATCGAGGCCTTCCAGGCTGCCGCCGCCAACGCCGACTGGGCGAACAGCAAGGGCTATTACGTCCTGCTGACCGACGAGCCGGGTGCGGAGAGCTGGCCGATCACCGGCGCCAGCTTCATCCTGATGTACAAGAACCCGCAGGACGCCTCGGCTTCCGGCGAAGCGCTGAAGTTCTTCGACTGGGCCTATAAGAACGGCGACAAGATGGCGACCGAGCTGGACTATGTCCCGATGCCGGACTCGGTGGTGTCGCTGGTCCAGAAGACCTGGGCGCAGACCATCCAGGCCGACGGCAAGCCGGTCTGGACCGCGTCGGCCAAGTAACCACGGCCAACCGACCTCGGGTGGGCCGGCGGACGGCTCGCCCGAGGGCATGATCGCCGGTGGGAACGGAAATTGCGCCGTTCCCACCGCACGCCTCACGGAGCGGCCATGACCGAGATCGCGCTGACCTTGACCGACGCACACGCCTCCACCGCCCGACGGGCCCGCCGCCAGCGCCTGCAGGATGCGGCCTTCCGCAACGCCACCCTCGCATTCGCGCTGCTCGTCCTGCTGATCCTGGGCGGCGTCACGGTTTCCCTGATCGACGGCGCGCTTCCGGCACTGCGCACGTTCGGCTTCGGCTTCGTCGCGACCGAAGTCTGGAACCCAGTGTCCGAGCAATTCGGCGCGCTCGCCCCGATTTACGGCACGCTGGTCACGTCCATCATCGCCATGGCCGTCGGCATTCCCGTCAGCTTCGGCATCGCGCTGTTCATCACCGAGATGTGCCCGGCCTGGCTGAAGCGCCCGCTCGGCGTCGCCATCGAGCTGCTCGCCGGCATTCCCAGCATCATCTACGGCATCTGGGGCCTGTTCGTCTTCGCCCCCTTCATGCAGTCGACCATCCAGCCCTTCCTGATCAACACGCTGGGCCAGATCCCCGGCATCGGCAACCTGTTCATGGGCCCGCCCTACGGCATCGGCATCCTGACCGCCGGCCTGATCCTGGGCATCATGGTGCTGCCCTTCATCACCTCCATCACCCGCGACGTCTTCGAGACGGTGCCGCCGATGGTGCGCGAGTCCGCTTACGGGCTGGGCGCCACCACCTGGGAAGTGGTGTGGAACGTGGTGCTGCCCTACACCCGCACCGGCGTTGTCGGCGGCGTCATGCTCGGCCTCGGCCGCGCGCTGGGCGAGACGATGGCGGTCACCTTCGTCATCGGCAATGCGCACCGCATCAGCTCCTCGATCATGGCGCCGGGCACGACGATCTCGGCCTCCATCGCCAACGAATTCACCGAGGCGGTCGGCGACGTCTACACCTCCTCGCTGGTGGCGTTGGGCCTGATCCTGTTCCTGATCACCTTCACCGTGCTGTCGATCGCCAAGCTGATGCTGCTGCGCCTGCAGCGCAAGGCCGGAGTCTGAGGCCCATGACGATGTCCAATTCCGCGACGCTGGCGACCCCCATCGGGGGGCTGTATCACCGCCGGCGCATTGCCAACAAGCTGGCGCTGACCCTGGCGCTGGGCGCCGCCGGCTTCGGCCTGTTCTGGCTGGTCGCCATCCTGTGGACGCTGCTCTACAACGGGCTGTCGGCGATCAATCTCAGCCTGTTCACCGAGAACACGCCGCCGCCGGGCGGGGAGGGCGGTCTGCTGAACGCCATCTTCGGCAGCGTCATCATGACCACGGTCGCCACACTGGTCGGCACGCCGGTCGGCGTCATGGCCGGCACCTATCTGGCGGAGTTCGGCCGTGGCACCAAGCTGGCCGAGGTGGTGCGCTTCATCAACGACGTGCTGCTGAGCGCGCCGTCGATCATGGTCGGCCTGTTCGTCTACGAGGTGCTGGTCGTCCGCATGGGCCATTTCTCGGCCTGGGCCGGCGCCATGGCGCTCGCGGTGCTGGTCATCCCGGTCGTCGTCCGCACGACCGAGGACATGCTGAAGCTGGTGCCCAACAGCCTGCGCGAGGCCGCCGCCGCCCTGGGCGCGCCGCAGTGGAAGGTCATCACCATGGTGGCCTACCGCGCCGCCCGCAACGGCATGATCACCGGCGTGCTGCTGGCCGTCGCCCGCATCAGCGGTGAAACCGCGCCGCTGCTGTTCACCGCCCTGAACAACCAGTTCTGGAGTGCGGATATGAACGCACCGATGGCCAACCTGCCGGTGGTCATCTTCCAGTACGCGATGTCGCCCTATGAGGACTGGCGCCAGCTGGCCTGGGGTGGCGCGCTGCTGATCACGGTCGCCATCCTGCTCCTCAACATCGGCGCCCGGCTGCTGGCCGGTCTCGGCACGACGAGAAAGTAACCATGACGATGACCCACATGGACGCCAACAGCCCCGCCCACGGCAGCCGCCAGATGCCCCCCAGCATGATGGGCGGAACCGCCGCCGATCGTCCCATCGCCGGTGCCGGCCTGCCCGAGAAGATCAGCGTCCGCAACCTGGACTTCTTCTATGACGGCTACCGGGCGCTGAAGAGCATCTCGCTGCCGCTGTATGACCGTCAGGTCACCGCCTTCATCGGCCCGTCGGGCTGCGGCAAGTCGACCCTGCTGCGCATCCTGAACCGGATGTACGACCTCTATCCCAAGCAGGTCGCCACCGGCGAGGTTCTGCTGGACGGCCACAACATCCTGTCGCCCAAGCAGGACCTGAACCTGCTGCGCGCCCGCGTCGGCATGGTGTTCCAGAAGCCGACGCCGTTTCCGATGTCGATCTACGACAACATCGCCTTCGGTGTGAAGCTGTACGAGAAGCTGTCCCGTGCCGACATGGACGAGCGGGTGGAGTTCTCGCTGCGCCGCGCTGCGCTGTGGGACGAGGTGAAGGACAAGCTGCGCCAGAACGGCATGAGCCTGTCCGGCGGCCAGCAGCAGCGCCTGTGCATCGCCCGCGCCATCGCGGTGAAGCCGTCTGTCCTGCTTCTGGACGAGCCGACTTCCGCGCTCGATCCCATCTCCACCGCCAAGTGCGAGGAACTGATCGACGAGCTGCGCTCCGACTACTGCATCGCCATCGTCACCCACAACATGCAGCAGGCGGCCCGTATCTCCAACTTCACCGCCTTCATGTATCTGGGCGAGCTGATCGAGTTCGGGAACACGGAAGAGATCTTCACCAACCCGACCAAGGAAAAGACGTCCGAATACATCACCGGCCGCTTCGGCTGACGTTTTGCGCCGCCGGTCCTTTCCGCTTTTGGGCAGGGCCGGCGTCATTTTGTATTTCAGGTGTTGGAAGTCGGCAGCGGCTGGGGAGGGAGACACGCCCCACGGCCCCGAAGGCTACCCGGCATCCCTTACGGTACGCCGCTGCCTATTCACGACTGTAACACCATAATGTGGGTGTCGGCATAGACGCAGGTGACTGTTATTTCCATAATCTAACTTATGCGTTTCTTGTTTGTAGGCGCAATGTCAAAATGTCAGTCCCTCGCAACATAGAACTGTCAGTCCTCCATCAGATTTGCGTCACCAAGGTGCCGGTGTCGCTGCCGATAGCCCTCCCGCATCCGCAGGATGTGCAGAATTTTCCAAACCGGCCGCGAACCGACAAGACCGGTGTCGCGTCGATGACAGACTTTGTCGCTCCACCCACATGAAAACATTGGGAAGGCGACGGCAATGTCCGCACCGGCTGCGAGTGGCACTTCTCCCCTGCCATGGCTTCTGCTTCTCCTGTCGGTGACGACGGGGCTGGTCGACGCCATCAGCGTTCTTGGGCTGGGCAAGGTCTTCACGGCCAACATGACCGGCAACATCGTCTTTCTCGGCTTTGCCGCGGTGGGAACGCCGGGCTTTCTGGTCATGCCGGCGGTGACGGCGCTGGTCTCCTTCCTTGCCGGCGCCCTGATCGCCGGCCGGCTCGGCAGGACGCTGGCCGGACGGCCGATGCGGCACTGGCTGCTGGCCTCGGCGCTGTTCGAAACGTCGCTGTTCTGGATCGCGGCGGTCGTCGCTGCCGGCTTCGATGCCGACCTGAATGCCGCGGTGCAATCCAGGGCGTTCGGCATCTATGCGATCATCGCCCTGACCGGGTTCGCCATGGGCTTCCGCAACGGGACCGTCCGGCAATTGAAGGTTCCCGACCTGACCACGACGGTTCTGACCCTGACCCTGACGGGGGTGGCCGCCGATTCCAGCCTCGCCGGCGGGGCGAACCTCAACCTCGGCCGGCGGCTGGCCAGCGTGGCGGCGATCTTTCTCGGGGCTGCCATCGGCGCCGTCATGGTGATGCAGAGCGGATTGGTGCTTCCCCTGGTCGTCGTGGGGGCTCTGGTGCTGGCCGGCACCGCAGTCTGCGCGCTTCACCCCGTGGCCGCCGCGCCGGCAGCGGCCTGACGCTCCGGAGATCGATCATGAAGGCCGGCCGGATGGAGGCGTTCACCGATGGGGTGCTGGCAATCGTCATCACCATCATGGTGCTTGAGTTGAAGGTGCCGGTTGATGGCAGTCTTGCCGCGCTGGCGGAGCGTGTTCCCATTCTGCTGGCCTATGTGCTGTCCTTCATCAATGTCGGACTGTACTGGAACAACCATCATCATCTGTTGCAGGCGACCACGCGGATCGACGGGCGGGTTCTGTGGGCGAATCTTTTTCTGCTGTTCTGGCTGTCGCTGGTTCCCTTCGTCATCCGCTGGCTCGACGACAGTTCGTTCTCGCCGGTGGCGACGGCGGCTTATGGCGTCGTCCTCGGCATGGCGGCGGTCGGCTACAGCCTGACCGAACATGCGATCATCGCCTGCGGCGGCCGGGAGTCGGCCGTGGCGCGTGCCGTCGGATCCGATCTGAAGGGCAAGATCAGCCTGGCCATCTATGTGTTGGCCATTCCGGCGGCCTTCATCCTGCAATGGCTGTCCATCCTGCTGTACGTCCTGGTGATCCTGTTGTGGCTGGTGCCTGACCGCCGGATCGAGCGCACCCTGGAGGGGTGACAAAGCGATCAGCGCATACAGGGATTTGCCGATGGCGGCGATCGGCAAGCCGACCTGACCGCGTGCGACGGCAAAACATATCCGCTATCGGAAATAATTCGCTTCACAACCGGCTGCGCGCATCCTATGATGATGCTTCATTGCGCGATGCCGCCCGGCCTGCCCTCTCTGGCCGGGGCGCGCCCGCGCCCTGTTCGGGCGCCTTAAACCTCGTTGTTCCTGAAGGTCTTTTCCATGTCTCCCGTTCTTCGTCCGCGCAAGGCCGCGACGGCCTTCATTCTCGTCACCGCGGCGCTCGATATCGTGGCGATGGGCATCGTCATTCCGGTGCTGCCGGCGTTGATCGAGCAGTTCGTCGGAGCCGACGCCCAGGCCGGCACCATCAATGGTGCGCTGATCGCGCTGTGGGCGCTGATGCAGTTCTTCTGCTCCCCGGTGATCGGGTCGCTATCCGACCGGTTCGGGCGGCGGCCGGTGATCCTGCTGTCGGCGCTGGGTCTGGCGGCCGATTATGTGCTGATGGCGGTGGCACCGAACCTGTGGTGGCTGGTGGTCGGACGGGCGATCGCCGGCGTCACCTCCTCCAGCTTCACCACCGTCTTCGCCTATATGGCCGACGTGACGCCGCCGGAGCAGCGGGCGCGCGCCTATGGCCTGATCGGCGCCGCATTCAGCGCCGGCTTCATCGCCGGTCCGCTTCTGGGCGGTCTGCTGGGCGAAATCTCGCCGCGGGCACCCTTCTGGGGGGCGGGCCTGCTCAGCGGGCTGGCGTTCCTCTATGGTCTGGTGGTGCTGCCGGAATCGCTGCCGCCGGAAAACCGCATGGCCTTTTCCTGGCGCCGGGCCAACCCGTTCGGGGCGCTGCGGCTGCTGCGTTCGCACCCGGAGCTGTCGGGTCTGTCGATGGTCAATTTCATGCTTCATGTCTCCCATCAGGTCTTCCCCGCCGTTTTCGTGCTCTATGCCGCGCATCGCTATGGCTGGAGCGCCTGGGATGTCGGGCTTCTGCTGGCGGTGGTCGGCGCGCTCGACATGGTCATGCAGGGGCTGGTGGTGTCGCGCATGGTGAAATGGCTGGGCGACCGCGGCACGATGGTCGTCGGCCTGTTCGGCGGGGCCGTCGGGCTGGCCTGCATGGGGCTGGCGCCGAATGGCGGCTGGTTCGCGCTCGCCATCCTGCCGAACGCGCTGTGGGGCTTGGCGATGCCGACCATCCAGTCGCTGATGACGCAGCGGGTCAGCCCGTCGGAACAGGGTCAGCTGCAGGGTGCCAACATGAGCGTGGCCAGCGTCGCCGGCATCCTGTCGCCGGTCTTCTTCGGGGCGGTCTATTCCGCTTCGGTGGGCAGCGAAGCGCTGTTCCCGCTTCCGGGTGCAGCCTTCCTGATCGCGGCGCTGGTGCTGCTGGCCGGTGCGCTGATCGGCTGGGTGGTGGCTCGCCGCAATGGACGGGCCGTGGGGGCGGACGGTGTCGCCGCCTGAACGGCACCCTGCCCTTCCCCGTGCCCAACCCCCATGGCCGGCCCTTGCACCGGCTGTGGGGCGTCCCACATAGCTGTCGCGCCACCCCGCACAATGTCCCATTGCTCCGCTGCGTTATCAGCGGTGGGAATTTGGCGGACGACAGGGTAAGACTGTCGGCTTATCCATCCGCATTGTTGATAGAGATCCGGAGAACGCGATGCTCGCGGCCCCCAACCTGTTCGCCCACCGCCCGGACCGGAGCGTGCGCCCCAAGGCGGCGCCCTTCCTGCCGATGTCGCGTGCGGAAATGGACCGGCTGGGCTGGGACCAGTGCGACGTGATCGTCGTCACCGGCGACGCCTATATCGACCATCCCAGCTTCGGCATGGCCATCATCGGCCGGCTGCTGGAATCGCAGGGCCTGCGGGTCGGCATCATCGCCCAGCCGGACTGGAGCAGTGCGGAGCCGTTCAAGATCCTGGGCAAGCCGCGGCTGTTCTGGGGCGTGACCGGCGGCAACATGGATTCGATGGTCAACCACTACACGGCCGACCGTCGCCTGCGCCACAACGACAGCTACACGCCGAACGACGAGGGCGGCAAGCGGCCGGACCGCGCCGTCATCGTCTATTCCCAGCGCTGCCGCGAAGCCTACAAGGACGTGCCCATCGTCCTTGGCGGCATCGAGGCGTCGTTGCGCCGCATCGCCCAGTACGATCATTGGAGCGAGAAGATCCGCCGCTCCGTCCTGGTCGATTCCAAGGCGGACATGCTGGTCTTCGGCAATGCCGAACGTGCCATCATCGAGATCGCCCAGCGTGCGCTGAAGGGTGAGTCGCCCAAGGCGATGACCGACATCCGCGGCACTGCCATCATGCGGTCTTCCCTGCCGGAAGGCTGGACGGTGGTCGACAGCAGCTCCATCGACGATCCGTCGGCGCCGGTGTCGCCGCGCGCCGCCGGGGCTGACCGCATGGCGGTGCGCCTGCCCAGCTTCGAGCAGGTGACGGCCGACAAGGTGCTCTACGCCCATGCCAGCCGCGTGCTGCACCAGGAGAGCAATCCCGGCAACGCCCGCGCGCTGGTCCAGCGCCATGGCGACCGCGACGTGTGGCTGAACCCGCCGCCGATCCCGCTGGAAACCAACGAGATGGACGGCGTCTACGACCTGCCCTATGCGCGGGCGCCGCATCCGTCCTATGGCGATGCGCGCATCCCGGCCTGGGAGATGATCCGCTTCTCGGTCAATATCATGCGCGGCTGCTTCGGCGGTTGTTCCTTCTGCTCGATCACCGAGCATGAGGGGCGCGTCATCCAGAGCCGGTCGGAAGGCTCCATCCTGCGCGAGATCGAGCATATCCGCGACAAGACCAAGGGCTTCACCGGCGTCATCTCCGACATGGGCGGGCCGACCGCCAACATGTATCGCCTCGCCTGCAAGGACAAGGAGACGGAATCCGTCTGCCGGCGCCCGTCCTGCGTCTTCCCGGACATCTGCAAGAATCTGAACACCGACCATTCCTCGCTGGTGCAGCTCTACCGCAAGGCCCGCGCGGTGCCGGGGGTGAAGAAGATCCACATCGCGTCGGGGCTGCGCTACGACCTCGCCGTGCGCAATCCGGAATATGTCAAGGAGCTGGTGACCCACCATGTCGGCGGTTACCTGAAGATCGCGCCGGAACACACCGAGCCGGGTCCGCTGGCGAAGATGATGAAGCCCGGCATGGGCGCCTATGACGAGTTCAAGCGGATGTTCGACAAGGCGGCGAAGGAGGCGGGCAAGAAGCTCTACCTGATTCCCTACTTCATCGCCGCCCACCCCGGCACCACGGACGAGGACATGATGAACCTCGCATTGTGGCTGAAGCGGAACGGCTTCAAGGCGGATCAGGTGCAGACCTTCCTGCCCTCGCCGATGTCGCTGGCGACCGCGATGTACCACAGCGAGCGCAACCCCCTGCGTCCGGTTCGCCGCGTCGGGTCGGAGATGGTGTCGTCGGCGAAGGGGCTGAAGCAGCGGCGCCTGCACAAGGCCTTCCTGCGCTACCACGATCCGGAGAACTGGCCGATCCTGCGCGAGGCGCTGAAGCGCCTGGGCCGCGAGGACCTGATCGGACCGGGCGAGGAGCAGTTGATCCCGGCCTGGCAGCCGGTCGGGGCCACCGCCAAGCCGCGCGAGAAGGGGCCGAAGTGCAAGTCCTTCCTCACCCAGCAGGCCGGCCAGGGCCGCCGCGTGGTGCCGCCGGTTGGCAAGCCGCCGGGGGCGAAGCCGGCTGGGGCTGGAGGTAAGCCTTCCGGCATGAAGCCGCGCCAGACGAATTTGAAGGGCCGGTGACGGTAAAGGGCGCACGCCCCATTCCCCTCTCCCCCCTGGGGAGAGGGTCAGGGTTAGGGGGATGCACGGCGGGGATTTTCGCAACGTCCTGCCACGCATCCCCCTCACCCTCCCCACGCCTCCGGCGTGGGTCCCCTCCCTCTCCCCGGGGGAGAGAGGGCGATCATTGCCGCATTTCCCCCCAACGCTGCTTTTGGCGGCGCCGCCGCCTGCGTGGCCGGCCCTGCCCCGGTTGGAACCCATGGCTCTGTCCAAACGCACCCCGCGCCCGAACGCCATCCGCAGCGTTCTGGCCTTCACCTTCCGTCACTGGCGCCGCCAGACCCCGCTGGCCGTCGGCATCGCCGGAGCCATCGCCCTGGCGACGCTGGCCGACGTCTTCATGCCGCTGTTCGCCGGCAGGCTGGTCGATGCCCTGACCCTGCTGCCGGGCGACCGCGACGCGGCGCTGCATGCGGCCCTGACCGCCTTCGGTGCCATGGTGGCGCTGGGCGTCGGCATGGTGGTGATGCGCCATCTCGCCTGGAGTGGCGTCATCCCCTTCACCCTGCGCATCATGGCCGATGTCGGCCAGGACAGCTTCCACCGCATCCAGCGCTTTTCCACCGACTGGCACGCCAACAGCTTTGCCGGGTCGGTGGTGCGCAAGATCACCCGCGGCATGTGGGCGCTCGACACGCTGGACGACACGCTGCTGCTGGCGCTGTGGCCGTCGCTGGTCGTGCTGATCGGCACGATGGTGACGCTGGGGCTGCACTGGCCGGCGATGGGGCTGGTCATAGCGCTCGGCACCGCGGTCTACATCGCGATGACGGTGATGTTCTCCACCCTCTACATCGCGCCGGCCGCCCGGCTGTCGAATGCCTGGGATACGAAACTGGGTGGGACGCTGGCCGACGCCATCGGCTGCAACGCGGTGGTCAAGGCCTTCGGTGCCGAGCCGCGCGAGGATGACCGGCTGGCCGGCGTGGTCGACAAGTGGAGCCGCCGCACCCACCGCACCTGGACCCGCCACACCCGCCACAGCACCGTGCAGCTGGTGGTTCTGCTGCTGATCCGCAGCAGCGTGGTGGCGACGGCGCTGTGGCTTTGGTGGCGGGGGCAGGCGACGCCGGGCGACGTCGCCTATGTGCTGACCACCTATTTCGTCGTGCATGGCTATCTGCGCGACATCGGCATGCACATCAACCACCTCCAGCGCTCCGTCAACGAGATGGAGGAGCTGGTGGCGATCCATGCGGAACCGCTGGGGGTGGAGGACCGGCCGGACGCGACGCCGATCCGCATCGGCGCGGGCGAGGTGCGCTTCGATCATGTCACCTTCCAATATGGCGGCCACACCACCCCCCTCTACCGCGACCTGTCGGTGACCATTAAGGCGGGGGAGCGGGTCGGACTGGTCGGGCCGTCGGGGTCGGGTAAGACCACCTTCGTCAAGCTGATCCAGCGCCTGTATGACGTGACCGACGGCCGTGTGCTGATCGACGGGCAGGAGGTCGCGGCGACGACCCAACAGTCGCTGCGCTCGCAGATCGCCATCGTCCCGCAGGAGCCGATCCTGTTCCACCGCACGCTGGCGGAGAACATCGCCTATGGCCGCCCCGGCGCGTCGATGGCGGAGATCGAGCGGGCGGCCAAGCTCGCCAACGCCCACGACTTCATCGCCCGCTTGCCGAAGGGCTATGCGACGCTGGTCGGCGAGCGCGGCGTCAAGCTGTCGGGCGGCGAGCGTCAGCGGGTGGCGCTGGCCCGCGCCTTCCTGGCCGACGCGCCGATCCTGATCCTGGACGAGGCGACCTCCAGCCTGGATTCGGAATCGGAGGCGCTGATCCAGGAGGCGATCGAGCGGCTGATGCAGGGCCGCACCGCCATCATCATCGCCCACCGCCTGTCCACCGTCCGCACGCTGGACCGCATCCTGGTCTTCAACCAGGGCCGGGTTGTGGAGGAAGGCAGCCACGCCGCCCTGCTCCACCGGGCGGGCGGGCTCTACCGCCGCCTGTTCGAACAGCAGTCGGCGCCGGAGCCGATCCGCCGGATCGGGGGCTGAGGGAGGGGATCGCCCCCTCCCCTCACACGAACAGTTCCATCGTCTGCGGCACGTTGCGCGGCGTCTCCCCCGCCAGGATCGCGCGGGCGACGTCGACCGCGGCGATCAGGCCGCTTTCTGTGAAGGGTTTGGGCAGACAGCCGATGCCGGTCAGCGGACCGTCCTTCTTCAGTTCGTCGCGGAACGACGTGATGAACAGGCAGGGCACGCCCAGCTTCGTCAGCCCGCGCGCGGCGTCGATGCCGTTGGTGCCCATGCCCAGATGCACGTCGACCAGCGCCAGATCGGGCCTGTCGGCGGTGGCGATCTCCACCGCCTCCGTCGCGGTGATCGCCGGGCCGATGATGCTGTGGCCGACATTCTCCAGATAGAGCTGCTGTTCCAGCGCGATCAGCACCTCGTCCTCCACCAGCAGGATCTTCATCCCCCGATCTCCTCGGTGGACGTCGCTTCGAGAAGCGGCACCTCGTCCGGCACCGGCAGTTCGATGCGGAAGGTGGTGCCCTGCGGCGTGGTGTCGATGTCGACGCTGGCCCGGATCTGGCCGGCGAGGCTGGAGACCAGGCGCATGCCCAGGCTGCGGCTCTTGCGGATGTCGAAGTTGGACGGCAGGCCCGGCCCGCGGTCGGAAACGGTCAGGGCAAGGTCGTCGGCCTCGCGCATGAAGGTCACCGTCACCCGCGCCGGACCGTTGCCGCGATGCTTGACCGCGTTGGTGATCAGCTCGTTTGCGATCAGGCCGAGCGGCGCGGCATGGTCGATCGGCAGGTCGATCACGTCGGACCGCACGACGATATCGCACATGCTGTCTCCGCCCGACGCACGCGCCAGATCCTCGCACAGTTCGTTCAGGTAGGTGCCGAACTCGATGGTCTGGAACTGGTCGGCCTGGTAAAGGCGGTTGTGGACGCGGGCGATCGCCTCGATGCGGCTGCGGGCATCCTGGAAATGCACCCGCACCCCTTCGTCGGGCAGGCTGAGCGTTTGCAGCGTCAGCAGGCTGGACACCAGCTGCAGGCTGTTCTTGACGCGGTGGTTGACCTCGCGCAGCAGGGTCGATTTCTGGCCGACCAGCTTACGCAGCGCCGCCTCCATCGACTTGATCTCCGTCACGTCGATGTGCATCAGGACCGTGCCGCCGAAGGGACCGGCCGGCATCGGCGCGGCAAGGCAGCGGAACCAGTGCTGGGTGTTGGTGACGTACTCGGCCGACACCGGCGGGCCGCCCTCGTTCAGCAGCGTGCGCAAGCTCTCCATCACGCCGTCCGCCCGCGGGTCGGCGGTTTCCCCGCGGCCGCAATGGTCGAGATAGTCGTCGCCGACGATGCAGCCCTGGCCGAGGAAGCTGGTTTCCGGCCCTGCTTCCGCCCAGGCGCGGTTGACCGAGACGATATGGCCGGAGCGGTCGAGCACGGCGATGAAGGCCGGCAGCGCGTCAAGCGTCGCCTTGGTCTGTTCGGCCAGCTGGCGCATGGCGAGCGCGCTGGTCCGCAGCTCCTCGCGGGTGCGGCGGCGTTCGGTGATGTCGCGCAGGATGCCGGTGATGAAGCTGCGACCTTCCGATTCCCAGCGCGCCATCGACAGCTCAAGGTCGATGTGGCTGCCGTCGCGGCGCCGGCCGGACAGTTCCACCGGCTGGGTGGCGGCGTCCATGCCGCTGGCGCCCAGTCCGCTGCGCTCCGCCATGGCGATCCAGTCGGGCGCGTCGTCGCCCAGCAGCACGCTGACGCTCTGGCCGATCAGCTCGTCCGGGCGGTAGTCGAACTGGCGGGTGGCGGTGCCGTTCATCCACTGCACCATGCCGCGGGTGTCGGTGGTGATGATGGCGTCGGGGGCGGTGTCGACGATGGCGCGGTAACGGGCGTCGCGTTGCTCGCGCAGCACCCGCTCGCGGTTCACCGATGCGGTGACGTCGGTCACCTGGATCAGGCAGCGTGCCTCGCTGCCGGCCGACTGCGAATGGGGCGACGACGCGTTGGACGGCAGCGGGCGGATCACAACATTGTGGACCATCCGCCGCCCGTCGGGCAGGCGCAGCGGGAACAGCATCGGGTTCAGCGTGTGCGACAGGACGCCGGGCGCGCCGGTGGCCAGCGTATCGCGTACGGCGATGTGCAGGCGCGATTCACGCAGGTTCGGCAGGGCATCGAACAGGTCGTGCCCCAGGATCTCTCTGGCCGTCAGGGTGGAGGCCTGCTCCATCCAGCCGTTCCAGTAGAGGACGCGGCAATGGCGGTCCAGAAGCAGGATGCCCGCATCCAGCGCGCCAAGGACATCGAGCGCCCAGGTGGGTTGTTCAGGCAATCTGGGAGCCATGCGACGTTCCGGCGGATGAGGGTTCTTCGGCGGCGATGCCTTCGATGAAGGCGTGGATCAACTGCTTCAGCGACTGCAGGGACGATACCCCCATCAGCAGGGCGATGTAACCGCGGATGCTGCGGCTGCGGATGGTGAAATCGATGTATAGGAACAGCACAAGCTCGTCCGCGCCTCCGGCCTTGTCGGTCAGGATGTTGGCGCCGTCGCCGCGCAGAACCGCCGGCAGCGAGATGGTCAGCCGGTCCCTCAGCGCGTTGGCGACCACCACCAGGCAGCCGTTCAGGATGATGTTGCCGATTTCGGCCAGGGCGTCCTGTTCCAGATCGACGATCTCCGCCAGGGTCAGCTCGCCGCCCAGGACCGCGCGGGCCAGTTCCAGGCTGTTGGCCTCCGGAAAGATCAGCATGGCACGGCCGTCGAAGGAGCCCTGGAACTGCTGCTCCACCGCCACCAGCCCGTGGCGTTCGCGCGCGGTCAGGAAATCCGACGCCTCCTGCCGGCTGACGATGTCCACGGTCGGCACGGACAGCAGGACCTGGTCGTTGACCATGCGGCTGAGATGGGTGGCGGCGCGACCGACCCCCATGTTCACCAACTCGGTCAGCGCATCGCGCTCCAGGTCGGTCAGTTCCACCATCGCTCGGCGCCTGTTCATTCTTGGTCTCGGCTTCACAACCGGCGCCGCCGGGCGGTCGCATCACGAATGTGGCCTATCGGCCTGGAAAAAGGCACCCCCGTCAATGTCATATGTTACGCCGGCGACGCCATAGCCGATATAGCCGCCTCACTTCCCACAATGGTCAGGCCAACGATCAACCGTCCAAAGAACCACGTTCGGAACGTTCGGCAAGTCCTCGACTCTTTTGCGTAATATTTCCAGTGATGCGAAACCAAGTGACCGATGCCGCGTTGTGGGGACGGGACAGGCTCCAAGGATGGAACCTCCCGGTGGGGGACCTGTCCGGCGGGGGATGGTGACTCCACATCAAGGGGTGGCGCCCCTTGCGACGGGCGCCATGTTAGGAGACGTCGATGACCCCCGAGGAACGCACGCTTCTGTCCGACCTGTTCCGCCGCCTGCGCGAGGTGGAAACGCAGCAGCAATCCCAGCCGCGCGACGCCGAAGCGGAGGACTTCATCCGCCGGTCGGTCCAGGACCAGCCGCTGTCGTCCTATTACATGGCGCAGACGGTGCTGGTGCAGCAGCAGGCGCTGACCGCAGCCCAGACCCGGATCGAGGAACTGGAGCGGCAACTGCGCGACCGCCCGGCCCAGCCGGCGCAATCCGGCGGCAGCTTCCTGTCGAACGCGCTCGGCATCGGCCGCAGCCCCTGGGGCCGCAGTGCCGAACCTCCCCCTGCCCGGTCCTATTCCCAGCCGGCGCAGGGCCAGCCGGTTGCCGGCCGCAGCCCGTGGGGTGCCGCGCCGGGTGCCGCCTATCCGCAGCAGCAATACAGCCCTCCCCCCTTCCCGCAGCCGGGCATGGCCCCGCGCGGCGGCGGGTTCTTCGCCAGCGCGGCGCAGACCGCGGCGGGGGTGGCCGGCGGCATGCTGGCGGCGAGCGCCATCTCCTCCCTGCTACATCATTCGCCCGGCCCCTTCGGCACGGCGATGGCCCAGCCTCTGGGCGGCGAGACGATCAACGAGACCGTCATCAACAACAATTACTATGGTGACGACCAGGGACCGCAGGCCGACACGGCGCCGGATGCGGCGCAGGACGTCTCCTACAACCCCGATCCGCCGCCGGCCGACGATGCATCGTACGACGATTCGTCCTTCGACGACGGCGGCAGCGGTGGTGGGGACGATTCCTGGATTTAGCGGGGGACCGCGCCGTTACTCCTCGTCACTGTACCGGCTGGCAATATCCCTGAACTCGTCCTCAAGCGCGGTGAAGGCAGCGACCACGGCGGGGTCGAAATGGCTGCCGCTGCCTTCGCGGATGATCGCCGCCGCCTTCTCGTGCGGGAAGGGCGGCTTGTAGCAGCGGCGGCTGATCAGCGCGTCGTACACGTCGGCCACCGCCATCAGCCGGGCCGACAGCGGGATCGCCTCCCCCGCCAGTCCCTGGGGATAGCCGGTGCCGTCCCAGCGCTCGTGGTGGCCGTGCGCGATCTCCCGCGCGATGCGCAGGAAGGAGCTTTCGCCGGCCAACGCGATCTCCGCCTGCCCTTCGGCGGCGAAGATCGCGTCGTGGCCCAGCGCGGCGTGGGTCTTCATCACATGGAATTCGTCGTCGCTGAGCTTGCCCGGCTTCAGCAGGATCGAATCCGGGATGCCGACCTTGCCGACATCGTGCAGCGGCGCCGATTTGTAGAGCAGCTCGATGGTTTCCTCGTCCAGCCGGCCGGCATAGCGCGGATCACGGCTGAGATGCAGGGCGAGCGCCAGCACATAGTTCTGGGTCCGGCGGATGTGGTTGCCGGTCTCGTTGTCGCGGGTTTCCGCCAGCGAGGCCATGGCGCGGATGGTGGCGTCCTGGGCGCGCAGCAGGTCGCGCGTGCGCTCCGCCACCCGGTCCTCCAACTGCCGGTTCTGGTCGGCGAGCGCGCGCCGCGCCTCGCGGAGCGCGATGTGGGTGCGGACCCGCGCCAGCACCACCGGCGGAGAGATCGGCTTGGTGATGTAGTCGACCGCCCCGACCTCGAACCCGCGTGTCTCGTCATGGACCTGACCCATGGCGGTGATGAAGATCACCGGCACGTCGCGGGTGCGGGCATCCTCCTTCAGCCGTTGGCAGACTTCAACCCCGTCCATGCCCGGCATCATCACGTCCAGCAGGATCAGGTCGGGCAGCGGGTCGCCGGCCAGACGGGCGAGCGCCTGCGGCCCGTCCTTCGCCACGATCAGGCCATAGCTGTCGCGCAGCAGGTCGGCCATGACCTTCAGGTTGATCGGCTCGTCGTCGACGACCAGGATGCGCGGCTTGTCGCCGTTCGGCAGTCCGACCGGGTTCGGCAGGCTCATGTCGCGGTCTCTCTCCAGTCACGCAGGCGGTCGCGCAGTTCGGTCAGGGCGGTGGCCGCGTCGTCGAAATCGAAGGCGCCGGCATGGCGGTTCACCCGCTCCGCCATTTGCGCCACCGGGCTGCCGGTCAGCAGGCGGGCAAGCGCATCGGCCAAATCGCCGGCTTCCGGGTCGCCGGCGATCAGCAGACCGCCCAGCCGGTCGGCCAGCGGCAGCGCGGCCCGCAGCAGGTCGCGCGGAAGCCCGGCCGCCGAGGATGGCGGCGCAATCGGCGGCTCCGCCGCCGGAACGCTGTCCGCCGCCGGCCGCCCGAGGGTGCCGATCCCCTCCACCACCAGCGCGAGCGCGTCGGCCAGCCGGTCGAGCACCCCGTCTTCCAGGACGGGCGGCACCGTCATCGCACCGGCTTCGATCCGTCCGGCCAGGGCGGACAGGTCCATGGCGCCGATCGTGGCCGCGGTTCCCTTCAGCGTGTGGGACAGCCGCAGCACGTCCTTCCAGCGCTCCTCCCGCACCGCGGCGGCCAGGCGCACGGCCTCCCCCTCGTGGGTGGCGGCGAAATCGGTCAGGATCCGGCGCAGCAGGGCGAGGTTGCCGTTCACATTGCGCCGGGCGACGGCAAGGTCGAGCGCCGGCAGGCTGTCGGGCAGGGCCGGGGCGGCCGATACGGCGGCGGCCGGCATCGCGGCCGCTCCGGCTGCGGCAGCCCCGATCCCGCGCACCGGCTTCAGCCAGCGGGCGAGCGCCGCATACAGCGTGTCCGGATCGATCGGCTTGGAGACATGGTCATTCATGCCGGAATCGAGGCAGCGTTCGCGGTCGCCGGCCATGGCGTGGGCGGTCATGGCGATGATCGGCAGGCTCGACAGCTCCAGTTCGCGGCGGATCAGCCGCGTCGTCTCATACCCGTCGAGCCCCGGCATCTGCACGTCCATCAGCACGAGGTCGAACTTCACCTCGCGCAGGCATTGCAGGGCCTCCTCGCCGCTGCCGACCACGGTCGCCTCGATGCCGACCAGTTCCAGCAGGCCGCAGGCGACCTGCTGGTTGACCGGATTGTCCTCCACCAGCAGAACGCTGCGCCCGACCAGCGCCGAAAGCTCCGTCGACTGGGTGGGGTCGTTCGCCCGGCGTGCGGTATCGGCGGGCCGGGCCGCCCCGCCCAGCGCCATCATCACCGAATCGAACATGGCGGACGGCGTCACCGGCTTTTCCAGCACGGCGGTGACCGGCCCGGCGGGGCCGGCCGTTTCTCCCAGCGCCCCATCGAGTGCCCCTTGCCCCCCATCGCCGCCATAGGCGGTGGTCATCACCACCGGCGGCTGGGCGCCGGGCAGCGCGCGCAGACGGCGCAGCGTTTCCACCCCGTCGAGGTCCGGCATGCGCCAGTCCAGCACCACCAGCTCCACCGCCGGCTTCGCCCCGGCCTGCCCCTCCTCCAGCCGGCGCAGCGCCGACCAGCCATCGCCGACCGATTCCACGGTCAGGCCGAAGCGTTCCAGCATGTCGGTCAGGATGGAGCGCACGGCGTCGCTGTCGTCCACCACCAGAACCCGGCGCTCCATCAGGTGGCGCGGCAGCCGGTCGTCGGCGGTGTCACCGGCCGCGACGCGGCAGCGGATGGCGAAGCGGAAGATGCTGCCTTCCCCCGGCCGGCTTTCCACCGACACCCCGCCGCCCATCAGTTCCACCAGCTGCCGGCAGATCGCCAGCCCCAGCCCGGTCCCGCCGAAGCGCCGCGTGGTGGAGCTGTCGGCCTGGGTGAAAGGCCGAAACAGCGCAGCCGCCTGTTCCGGCGACATGCCGATCCCGGTGTCGCAGACCTCGACCTCCAGCCGGTAATCGTCGCCGGTGCCGATGCGCCCGTCCACCGTCACCACCACCTCGCCCCGCTCCGTGAACTTCACGGCGTTGGAGACGAGGTTGAGGATCACCTGCCCCAGCCGCAGCGGGTCGCCGACCAGCGTGCCCGGCACGCCGCCATGCAGGTCGACGATCAGCTCCAGCCCCTTTTCCCGCACCTTGGGCAGGACGACCGTCGCCACCTCCTGCAGCACGTCGCCGATGTGGAAGGGGATCGCCTCGATCGTCAGCTTTCCGGCCTCGACCTTCGAGAAGTCGAGGATGTCGTTGATGATGCCGAGCAGGCTGCGCGAGGAGGCGTGGATCTTGTCCAGATAGTCGCGCTGACGCGGCGTCAGCTCCGTCTTCATCATCAGGTGGCTGAGCCCGATCACCGCGTTCATCGGCGTGCGGATCTCGTGGCTCATGTTGGCCAGGAAATCGCTCTTCTGCCGGTTGGCGCGGTCGGCCTCCTCCTTGGCGCGGGCCAGTTCGTCCTCGGTCCGCTTGCGGTCGGTCACGTCCTTGTGGATGCCGGTGATGCGGGTGGGCAGGCCGTCCGCATCGCGCTCCGTCACCTTGCCGGCCGACAGGATCCAGACCCAGGCACCCGACTTGTGGCGCATGCGGAACTCGACCTCGTAGACCGCGGCGCGTCCGGCCACATGCTCCTCCAGCGTCGCCAGCACGCGCTCCCGGTCGCCCTCGTGCAGCAGCCCGAGCCAGGTGGAGCCGTTGCCGGGAAGCTCGCCGGGGGCATAGCCCAGCATGCCGAGCCAGCGGTCGGAGAAATAGGCGTGGTCCGTCACCGGGTTCCAGTCCCACAGCCCGGTGTTGGAGGCGTCGAGCGCCACCGTCAGCCGCTCCTCGCTTTCCTGCAGAGCGGTTAGTATGCGCTGGCGTTCGGTGATGTCCTGGAAGACGGTGACGGAACCGACGATGCGGCCATCCTCGCGCAGCGGCACCGCGGTGATGGCGATCGGGAAGATGGTGCCGTCGCGCCGGACGAAATGGTCGGTTTCCGAACGATGGATCTCGCCACGCCGGACGGTGTTCAGCACCGCGCAGTCCGCGCCGGAGACCGGCCGCCCCTGCCCGTCCTTGTAATGCACGGCGTCATGCAGGGTGATGCCGCGCAGATCCGCCAACGACCAGCCCAGCAGACGTTCGGCTTCCGGATTCAGGAAGGTGCAGAAGCCGTTGCGGTCCAGCGAGAAGACGCCCTCGCCCATGCTGTCGGTGATGCTCTGCAGGAAGCGCCGGCTGTCCTCAAGCTCCGCCTCCATCCGTTTGCGTTCGGTGATGTCGGTGCGGATGGCGATGTACTGGTGCGGCTGGCCGTCGGCGGTCAGCAGCGGGACGATGGTCGCCGCGACCCAATACTCCTCGCCCGCCTTGGTGCGGTTGCAGATCTCGCCGTGCCAGACCTGCCCATCCATGACGGTGTGCCACATTTCCGCGAAGAAGCCGGAGGGATGGCGCCCGGAATTGACGATGCGATGCGACCGGCCCAGCAACTCCTCGCGGCTGAAGCCGCTGATCTGGCAGAACTTGTCGTTGGCGTAGGTGATGATGCCGCGGTGGTCGGTGATGCTGACGATGGCATGCTGGTCGAGCGCGAATTTCTGCTGCTCCAACGCCCGTTGCGCCGCCGAGCGTTCCTCCACCAGTCCGGCCATCAGCTGGCTCAGCCGTTCCAGGCTGTCGGTCGGGCCGCTGTCGGCGGAATCCGGCAATTCGGGGCGGCCGTCCGCCCGCAGCAGGCTGTTGGCGATGCCGCGCAGCCGGCGGATGGCATGGGCCTGCGCCGCCGCCTCGCGCCGCAGCCGCTCGTTGGTGTCGGCCAGCTCCTCCGAACTCAGCTGCAGGCTGCGCGCCCTGAGCGTCAGGTCGCGGTCGGCCTGCTCATAGCTTTGGCCGATGCGGGCGAACAGCGCCGGCAGCGAGCCCAGCATCCGCGCCGCGTCGGCCGACAGGCCGGGGGTGCCGGCGAGCGCCTTCAGCTCAGCCAGGACGGCGTCCGCCGCCTCGGCGGTCGGCAGGCCCAGCACCCGCTTGAACTGGCTTTGCAGCAGGCGGTGCATGCGGTCAGCGTTCCGTCAGCAGGGCGACCGTCATCGTCTGGTTGTGCAGCCGGCAATCGACCAGATCGCGCATCGGCCCGATCTCTCCATAAGAATAGAAGCCGGCCAGCACCGTGCCGGGTCCCATCCGGTCCGCCACCGCCTGCACCTCCTCCTCCACCCGGTCGCCCATCACCAGCTTGCGGCCGACGCAGCTGACCAGAAGGGCGAGCCGGTCGCCTGCCGCCGCCTCAGCCGCACCAGCGGCGGCGATGGCGCCGGCCTGTTCCGCCCCGTCGACCAGCCCGTCGGTGCTGGCGTGCATCAGCCGCAGGAAGAAGCCCTCCTCCACCGTGCCGGCCAGGATCAGGCCGCCGGCCGCCTCGTCGATGCCGAGGATGGTGCGGATCAGCCCGACCGAATCATGGTTGCCGTTCAGCAGCTCGAACGGAAACAGCAGGCCCGACGCCGGCAGGTCGCGGGCATAGTCGCCGAGATAGCGCTTGTAGACGTTCAGCGCCGGCTCGCCGTCCAGCTGGAGCAGCAGGTTGCCGACGGCCTTCGTCACCTTGCGTGCCGGCCCGAACGGTTCCCACCCGCCGACGGAGCCGAGGCCGAGATGCAGGCTCCCGCCGTAAAGCCCGACCGCCACCGCCCGGCTGTCGGACACGCCGGACGG
Source organism: Azospirillum sp. TSH20 (assembly GCF_003115935.1). Taxonomy (NCBI): domain Bacteria; kingdom Pseudomonadati; phylum Pseudomonadota; class Alphaproteobacteria; order Rhodospirillales; family Azospirillaceae; genus Azospirillum; species Azospirillum sp. TSH20. Next base: position 16,286 of record NZ_LGQU01000043.1, on the reverse strand, counting down.
CCCCAGCACCATCGTGCGGACGAAGGCGCCGCCGTCGCCGGCCAGCCCGCCCGACACAGGAAGGCCCGCCGGCAGGCGCGAGGACAGCCCGTCGATCAGCGCGCTGCCGTTCACGCCGACGCCGCGGGCGAACAGCAGGACTCCCGCCAGACCGGGCCGGGAGGCAAGCGCCTCTCCCAGCATTTCTCCCGCCTGCTGGCTGTCGTCGGCGGAGGCGATGTCGGCCTCGACCGCGACCGCATCGCCGCCACGGTCGAAGCGGATGGCGGTGACGGTGCAGGACCCGTCGAGCACGGCGTCGCCGGCGATCTCGCCCGCCGTGCTGCATCCGGCGATCACCGCGCCGGGGAATGCGGAGGCCAACCGGGCGGCGAGGTCCGGACCGTCGAAGATGTCGAATGAACCGAAGACCAGGACGAGATCGGCCGGTTGCGGAGACAGCTCCGCCGCCGGAGGTGCGAACGCCGCCTGCCAGACCCGCATGCCACTCCCCCTCGCCGATGATTTCCGGGGCAGACTATCACGCGGCCGGAGTCGGGGAGAGGCCCTATAACGTTCGGGGGTGGCGGATGGTCATAATGACGCACGCCACATCGGCCGTCGGGTGGCCGTAATCCAAAATGGTTAGAACCCGGAATGGCAGAAAATGAGAGTTCCCCCGTAAGGATCTGTCAACCACCCTGCGGTATGGTTGGTCTGCCAAGCAGTGCGGATCGGTGCCAATCTCCGGGAGTGGGGGAGCGGTCTGCGGCCGGCAGGAACGAACAAAACGGGCAAAAAGCCCGATCTGACGCATTTTCCGGGGAGCAGGACGCATATGACGATGGACGCGCGCGACGACACCATGAGGACGAACCGCCAGGACGGCACCCCACGCAGCAGACGGATGGGCGTACGCGGCAAGCTTCTGCTCGCCTTCGCCGGTATGGCCGGCATGACGGTCGCCGCCAGCATCGTCGGGCTGACGTCCTTCTCGGCGGTGGAAAGGCCACTGACGCAGATCGTCGGCACCGGCCTGCCGGAGATGGAACTGGCGAAGCGCCTGTCCGGTGAAAGCAGCGGCATCGCCGCCGCCGCCCCGGTGCTGGCCGCGGCGGAAAGCCAGAGCGAGCGCGAGCGCGTCTATGGCGAGATCATGGGCAACGGCAAGGCGCTGGGCGCCTTGGTGGAGGAACTGGCCTCCCACCGGTCCGGCGACCCGCGGATCGGTGAGCTGCGCAGCAAGACCGAAGGGCTGATCGCCACGCTGGAGCATGGCAACGCCGCGGCCGACCAGCGCCTGTCCGTCCGCGGCACGCGCGAGGCGATGGCCGTCGATCTGGCGAAATCATACGATGCCTTCCTGTCCAACCTCGCCCCGCTGACCGAGCGGGCCGGCGCCACCCTGCGCAGCAAGGGCGAGACGCTGGACAACAGCACCGAGCGCGACATGAACGCGCTGGGCGACGCCGTCCGCTCTCTGATCACCATGTTTGAAGTGCGCGGCGACCTGGGCGTGGCGTCGGAGTCCCTGACCCGCGCCGGGAATGCGGAGACCGCCTTTGCCATCACCCAGCACCAGCAGAGCTACCTGGAAGCGGCCGCCCGCATCGTCAGCGCCACCGCGCAGATCGGCAGCCGCCTGAGCAAGGAGGCCTCCGACGGTCTGGACGCCTTCTTCCAGCTGGGCGACGGCGCCACCGGCATCTTCGACATGCGCCGCAAGGCCCTGGAACTGCCGATGGGCAGCGCCGAACGGGAGGCCCTGCGCCAGAAGACGGCCGATGTCCTGGCCGACGCCGCACGCCGGCAGGCATCCCTGCTGGAGCAGATGGAATCGCCGCTGATGCGGCTGAAGGCGGAAATCAAGCTGTCGAGCGTCAATGTCCGCTCGCAGACCCGCGATTCCATGCAGGATCTGCTGGGCGACGGGCTGGCCCGTTTCCGCAGCTATCTGGAATTGTCGACCTATGCCGCCGCCACCGTCGGCGCGCTGAACGAGGCGACGCAGGCGCCCAGCGCCGAACGGCTGACGATGCTGGAAACCCGCTTCACCACCGCCGCCAAGGCGATGGAGGAGCGGCTGAAGGCGCTGCAGGTCACCGGCGACGACGGGCTGCCGAAGCTGGTCAAGAGCGCCGAGGTCCTGGCCGGCTTCGGCAAGGGCGACACCAGCCTGTTCAAGCTGCGCCGCTCGGAACTCGCCGCCGCCGAAGAGAACGTGAAGGTCCTGGCGGAGAATCGCCAGATCGCCCGGCAGTTCGCCGGCATGATCGACGACCAGATCTCCGCGATGAAGCAGGAGGCGGACACCGCCGCCGCCGGGGCGACCGATGCGCTGTCGGCCGGCCGCAAGATGCTGATCCTGTTCGCGGTCGCGAGCCTGATCGGTGCCGCCGCGCTGGCTTGGTTCGTCGTCGGCCGCAACATCGTCGCGCGCATCAGCCAGCTGTCCGATGCCATGCGGGCGATTGCCGCCGGAAACCTGAACGCGCCGATTCCCGCTGCCGGTTCCGACGAGATCGGCGACATGACCCGGGCCCTGATGGTGTTTCGCGACACTGCCAACGAGGCGAGCGCCGCCAACGCCCGTGCCGAGGCGGAGCGCAGCCGTGCCGCCGGCGAACGCCGCCGCGCCATGGTCGAGATGGCCGAGAATTTCGAGAGCAGCGTGCGCGGCGTGCTCGACCGCGTCGCCCGCGCCGCCGGCGAAATGCAGGACATGGCCCAGCGCATGAGCCGCAACGCCGAGGCCACCACCGGCGAGGCGGCCACCGCAGCCAGCACCTCGCAGCAGGCCGAAGGCAGCGTCAAGGCGGTCGCCGCCGCGACGGAGGAGCTGTCCGCCTCCATCCAGGAGATCGGCAGCCAGGTCCACGCCTCCAGCCAGATCGCCCGCAAGGCCGCGACCGAGGCCGAACGCACCGACCGCACGGTGGAGGGACTGTCGCAGTCCGCCAACAAGATCGGCGAGGTGGTGCAGCTCATCAACGACATCGCCAGCCAGACCAACCTGCTGGCGCTGAACGCGACGATCGAGGCCGCCCGCGCCGGGGAGGCCGGCAAGGGCTTTGCCGTCGTGGCGTCGGAGGTCAAGAGCCTCGCCAACCAGACCGGCAAGGCGACGGAGGAGATCTCCAGCCAGATCCAGGCGATGCAGTCGGTGACCCAGGAGGCGGTGGATGCCATCCGATCCATCGCCGGCACCATCCGCGAGATCAACGAGATCGCCGCCACCGTCGCAGCGGCGGTCGAGCAGCAGAGTGCCGCCACCCGCGAGATCGCCCGCAATGTGGGCGAGGCCGCCGACGGCACCCAGCATGTCCGCCGCAACATCGACTCCGTCGCCCGCGCCGCCGCGGAATCCGGCGAATCCGCCACCCGCGTGCTGACCGCCTCCTCCACCGTCGCCGACGAGGTGCGGTCGCTGGGGTCCCAGGTCGACGGCTTGGTCAACCGCATGCGGGCGGGCTGACCGGTCCTCAGAACCGATAGGCTACAAAAGGAAAGCCCCTCGTCCTTTACCGGAGAGGGGCTTTTCTTATGCCAAGATGGTCGATCAGCGGCGACGCGGCTCCACCATGATCGGCCGCCAGATCACCGCGGCGCCGGCACCGGCGCCGCAGGCGCCACCGCAGAATTCCTCGTATGTGTCGGTGGCGCCGCCCTGGGTGCTGGGGGTGCCGCCCTGGGTGTCGATGCCGGCCCGCGCCTGTTGCTGCTGGGCCATCTGCTGCTGTTGTGACTGGGTGGTCATACCATTTCTCCTCTCGGGGAGGCATGAGGTATCAAAATATTCAGGGGCGATCAACTTGGATTTTCGGCCGATATCTCGTGACTTATTTTGGCCAGGACCCCGAAAACCGCCGCTTGTTTTGCGCTGCCGAAGAGTTGATCGTGCATCGCACAAGAAAAGGGCAAGTCGGACCAAGCCATTCGTCTGCAAACAAAATGCGCCCTTCCTCGCGGTGGAGGAAAGGCGCATTCGTGGGCAACGGTGTGGCGGAAAGCCGCGCGGTGCTGCGGTGCGGTAAGACGGTCAGCCGCTGTTGCGCAGGCCGGCGGCGATGCCGTTGATGGTCAGATGGATGCCGCGGGCGATCTGCTCTCCGCTGTCGCTGGTGCGGTGGCGCTTCAGCAGCTCGACCTGGACATGGTTCAGCGGGTCCAGATAGGGGAAGCGGTTGCGGATCGACCGCGCCAGCAGCGGGTTGTTCTCAAGCAGGGCCGTCTGGCCGGTGATCGCCAGCAGGGCGTCGATGCTGTCCTGCCACTCCGCCCGGATGCGGGAGAAGATGGCATCGCGCAGCGCCGGATCCGACACCAGCCCGGCATAGCGCGACGCGATGGCGATGTTCGACTTGGACAGCACCATGTCCATGTTGGACAGCAGCGTGCTGAAGAAGCCCCAGTCGCGGTGCATGGCGCGCAGCCGTTCCATCCCGTCGGGATGCTGGGCCAGATACGCCTTCACCGCCGATCCGAAGCCGTACCAGCCCGGCAGCATCAGGCGGCATTGCGCCCAACTGAACACCCAGGGGATGGCGCGCAGATCCTCGATGCTGGTCGACTTCTTGCGCGACGCCGGACGGCTGCCGATGTTCAGATTGGCGATCTCGCCGATCACCGTCGACTCCCAGAAATACTTCTCGAAGCCCTCGGTGTCGTAAACCAGCCCGCGATAGGCCTTGAAGGCGTGCTCCGACAGCTCTTCCATGGTCTGGAGGAACTGATCGGAACAGGGGGCGGCCGATTCCGGGTGCAGCAGCGTGGCTTCCAGCGTCGCCGCGGCCAGCGTCTCCAGGTTGCGGCGGCCGACCTCCGGGTTGGAATATTTGCCGGCGATGACCTCGCCCTGTTCGGTGATGCGGATGGCGCCCTGCACGGCGCCGGCCGGCTGGGCCAGGATCGCCTGATAGCTGGGGCCGCCGCCGCGGCCGACCGAGCCGCCGCGGCCGTGGAACAACCGCAGCCGCACGCCATGCTTGGCGAACACTTCGACCAGCGCGATCTCGGCCTTGTACAGCTCCCAGCCGGAGGTGAGGAAACCGCCGTCCTTGTTGCTGTCCGAATAGCCGAGCATCACCTCCTGCAGGTTGCCGCGGCTTTCCAGGAAGCGCCGGTAGGTCGGGATCGACAGCAGCCGGTCCATGGTGGCGGCGCAGTTGCGCAGGTCGCCGATGGTCTCGAACAGCGGCGCGATGTTCAGGTCCAGCGCCTTTTCCTTCGGCCGCAGCAGCCCGGCTTCCTTCAGCAGGACGGCGACCTCAAGGATGTCCGACACGCCGTCGGTCTTTGAGATGACGCAGTTCACCACCGCATCGGCGCCGAAGCGGGCGCGGGATTCGGCGGCGGTGCGCAGGATGTCCAGTTCGGACCCGGTCTCTTCCGAATAATCGGCGTAGCGCGAGGCGAGCGGACGGTTGGTCTCCAGTTCGCGGACCAGCAGCTCGATCCGTTCGTCCTCCGACAGCGCCTTGTAATCCACGCCAGCATCGGCGAAGGACAGCAGTTCCGCCACGGACCGCTCATGCACGTCGGAGTTCTGGCGCAGGTCGATGCTGGCCAGATGGAAACCGAACAGGTCCACCGCCCGTCGCAGGTGGCGCAGCCGACCCTTGGCGAGTGCGGCCGAACCGTTGACGGTCAGCGAGCGGTCGATGATGTCGAGGTCGGCGCGGAACTCCGCCGGGGTCAGGTAAGGCGGTGCGTCGCCCACCGCGTGGCGCGGCGCCTCCAGCCCGTCCAGCGTCCGCAGGGTCGCGGCGACCCGCGCATAAAGGCCGGAAATGGCGCGGCGATAAGGTTCCAGCTTGCGGTGCGGCGAGGGATCGGGCGAGCGTTCGGCCAGCTGGCGCAGCGGCTCCGACACGTCGATGACGCGGGTGCTCAGCGACAGCTCCGACCCCAGAGTGTGCAGTTCATCCAGATAGAATTGCAGGGCGCGGGTGCTCTGCATCCGCATCGCCTGACGCAGGACGGGGGCGGTGACGAAGGGGTTGCCGTCACGGTCGCCGCCGATCCAGCTGCCCATGCGCAGGAAGGACGGCAGCTCCGTCGTCGCCCAGGACGGGTCGGTCTTGCGCAGATGGTCTTCCAGCTGGGCGTAGAAGCGCGGCATCTCGCGCAGGAAGGTGTAGTCGTAGAAGGTCAGGCCGTTCGCCACCTCGTCGGTCACCGCCAGCTTGGTGGCGCGCAGGATCGCGGTCTGCCACAGCGTCAGCACGGCGCGCTGGAGCGATTCGAGGTTGGTCTCCTCCTCCTCCGGCGTCATCGGCCCGTGGTCGCGCTCCGCCAGCAGGTTGGCGACCGCCATCTGCACGGTCAGGATGCTCTTGCGCTGGACCTCGGTCGGGTGGGCGGTCAGCACCGGACTGACCAGCGCGCCGTCGAAGAACTCCTTCAGCTGCTGGGTGGTGACGCCGGCCTTCGCCGCCTCGTCCAGCGCATGGGCCATCGTGCCTTCGCGCGGGGCCGACCCGGCGAGCGCATGGGCGCGGGTGCGGCGGATGTGGTGCTGGTCCTCGGCGATGTTGGCGAGGTGCGAGAAGAAGCTGTAGGCCCGCACCACCCGCGCAGTCTGCGGCGGCGACAGGCTGTTCAGGATCGCCTCCAGCTCCTTGCGGGCGCCCTGGTCCTCTTCACGGTGGAAGCGGATGGAGGTCTGGCGGATCCGCTCGACGATGTCGAACACCGCCTCCCCCTCCTGGCTGCGGACGGTGTCGCCCAGGATGCGCCCCAGCAGGCGGATATCTTCGCGGAGCGGCTGGTCCTTCGTCTCGGAACTTTCCTGCAGCAGGATGGCGGACATGGGCGACGGTTTCCTGGTCGAGGATGGACGGATACGGGTCGATGCGCGAACGCTGGATACTTGAATGGGGATGATCAAAGTCCGGGCAGGAGAATCCCCCTGCACGCGAAGTGGTCAGACCATCGGCGACAGCATGCCCATTCTGTCAGAAGTTTCAACCGTCCGTGTGCTGGTGCGAAATGATTTCCATAATTCGCAGCGCTGAGAAATGCGACGTCGCATAAGGGCATGCGCGTCGGCCCGCCCGGTCTCCTCGCCTCCTGCGCAAAATCGCACGCGCGCAGCACTACCATACGAGTTTCGGCTTGCGGGCACCCGGCTACCATACTAGCATTTGCACGGGTTACGAATTATCCGCATCTTCCGCTACATCGATTGCAGTCCGGCCGGGCCCCTGGTGCGCCGGCCGCTTCCAGCTTGCCGGCCACACCCAAAAAAATGCCTTGAACGGGAGGGACCTTCCAATGATCGACCTCGGGATTTCGAGACGCGGCTTCCTTGCGGCCTCCGTCGGCACCGCCGGTTTACTGGCCGCCGGCCGGCCGGTTTTCGCGGCCTTGCAGAAGCCGGCGAGTCCGGTCACGCTGAACGTGGTGGACGTCGCCGGCAATCTGGCGCTGACCCAGAAGGCGATCGAGAATTACCGCAAAGCCAAGCCCGACTGGGTCTCGCGCATCGTCTTCTCCAAGGCGCCGGCACCGGAACTTCCCGGCAAGCTGAAGGCGCAGCAGGACGCCAACCGGGTCGACATCGATCTGGTGCTGACCGGCACCGACGTGCTGTCGGCCGGCATCGACCAGAAGCTGTGGATCAATCTGCTGCCGGATCGCGCCGGTGACCTGCCGAAGCTGTCCGACATCTATCTGGAGCCCGCCGCCCGCATGCAGGGCCTCGCCGAAGGCCAGGGCGTCGTCGTCACCTACTATCCCTCCGGCCCGCTGTTCGAATATGCGCCGGAACGGGTGAAGCAGGTGCCGAAGACGGCGGCGGAGCTGCTGGCCTGGGCGAAGGCGAACCCGAAGCGCTTCGCCTATGCCCGCCCGGCCAACTCCGGCCCCGGCCGCACCTTCCTGATGGGGCTGCCCTACATCCTGGGCGACAAGGATCCCAAGGATCCCGTCAATGGCTGGGAGAAGACCTGGGCTTACCTGCGCGAATTGGGCGAGACCATCGAAGCCTATCCGGCCGGCACCACCCCGACCATGAAGGCGCTGGGCGAAGGGTCGCTCGACATCATCGTCTCGACCACCGGCTGGGACATCAACCCGCGGGTGCTCGGCGTGGTGCCGAAGTCGGCCGAGGTTTTCGCGGTGGAGAATTTCCGCTGGGTCGCCGACGCCCATTACATGTGCATCCCCAAGGGCGTGTCGGCGGAAAAGCTGGCCGTCATCCTGGACCTGATGAATCACCTTCTGACCCCGGCACAGCAGGCCTACACCTATGACGAGGGCTATTTCTATCCCGGCCCGGCGGTGAAGGGCGTGACGCTCGCCATGGCGCCGAAGGAAAGCCAGGACGCCATCGCGGAGTTCGGCCGCCCGTCCTACGACAAGCTGATCGCCGACCACCCCATCGAACTGCCGCTCGCCGCCGACAAGCTGGTCCAGGCCTTCCGCCGCTGGGACGAGGAGATCGGCGCGCGCAAGGGCAAGTGACAGCGTTCCAGCTGACGACAGCGCCCCATTCACAAGCCCTCTCCCGGGGCGGGAGAGGGCGCAAAATGCGGCAGCGCTCCATCCAGCCACAGGACCCCGGAATGAACGTCGGACCCACCACCTTCAAGCAACTGCACCTTCAGGGAGTGAGGCGGGAGTTCGACGCCTTCACGGCGCTGAAAGGGCTGGACCTCACCATCGAGCGGGGCGAGTTCATCGCCCTGCTCGGCCCGTCGGGCTGCGGCAAGACCACCGCGCTGAACTGCATCGCCGGCCTGCTGCCCGTCAGCGGCGGGCGCATCATGCTGGACGACCGCCGGGTCGACGTGCTGCGACCGGAAGAGCGCGGTTTCGGCATGGTCTTCCAGAATTACGCCCTGTTCCCGCACATGACCGTGCGCAAGAACATCGGTTTCGGCCTGCGCATGCGCGGCGTTCCGAAGCCGGAACTGGAAAAGCGCGTCGACGCCGCACTGGCTGCGGTGCGCCTGGAATCCCAGGCGGAAAAGCTGCCCGGCCAGCTGTCGGGCGGCCAGCAGCAGCGCGTCGCCATCGCCCGCGCCATCGTGGTCGAACCGCCGCTGGTGCTGATGGACGAGCCGCTCTCCAATCTGGACGCCAAGCTGCGGCTGGAGATGCGCCAGGAAATCCGCCGAATCCACCAGTCGCTCGGCTCCACCACCATCTACGTCACCCACGACCAGGAAGAGGCGCTGTCGCTGGCCGACCGCATCGTCGTGCTGCGCGACGGCGCCATCCGGCAGGTCGGCACCCCGGCGGAACTTTACGCCCTGCCCGCCCATCTCGACGTCGCCGACTTCATGGGCTTCCGCAACCGCCTCAACGGCGAACTGGTCGGGACGGAGGGCGAGGATGCCCTGCTCGACATCGAAGGCACGGTGATCCGCGGCCGGATGCGGGCCGCGCCCACGGGTGGGACATCCGCCGGCAAGGCGGCCGTCGCGGCGATCCGCCCCGACGATCTTGAGCCGACCGGCACCGACGCCGGCATTCCGGTGCGGGTGGAGGCGGTGGAGTATCGTGGTCGCGGCTTCCACGGCGTCGGCGTCACCGCGTCGGGGACGGAGCTGCATTTCGCCTCCCCTTATCCGCTGCAACGGGGTGCCGCCATCCGGCTCGGCGCCGATGCCGGCCGCGTGCTGGTGTTCGGTGACGCGCGATGAGCGCCGTCATGGAAGGCCGCGCCGAGGGCCCGACACTGCGCCAGCGGCTGGCCGCCCGCGGCATCGACGGGGCGACCCTGCTGGTGCTGCCCTGCGTGGCGCTGATCCTGGGGCTGTTCATCTACCCGTTCCTGTACGGGCTGATGCTGTCCTTCGAGCCGAAGGACGGGTCGCTGTTCGGCAACTATGCCAGATTCTTCAGCGATCCGTTCCTCTACGGCACCATCTTCAAGACGCTGCGGCTGGCTTTCCCGGTGACGTTGCTGAACCTGCTGATCGCGATCCCCATCGCCTTCCGGGTGCGGCTGATGCGGCGCCAGCGGCTGCTGACCACCCTGCTGGTGCTGCCGATCACGCTCGGCACCGTGCTGGTCGCCGAAGGCATGCTGTTTTATTTCGGGCCGCAGGGCTGGTTCAACCGGATCCTGATGGCGGTCGGGCTGCTGTCCACCCCGATTTCGGTGCTGAACGGCTATTGGGGCGTCTTCATCTCGCTGGTGCTGACGGGCTTCCCCTTCACCTTCCTGCTGACGCTTTCCTATGTCACCGGCATCGACCCGTCGCTGGAGAATGCGGCGGCGACGCTGGGCGCCGGGCCGGCCGCCCGCTTCCGTGAGGTCTTCCTGCCGCTGCTGATCCCCGGCCTCGCCATCACCTTCTGCCTGTCCTTCGTCCAGGCTTACTCGGTGCTGCCGTCGGCGGTGCTGGTCGGCGATCCGGCCAACGCCACGCGTGTCATCTCCATCGCAGCCTATCAGGCCGCGTTCGAGGAGTACGACTACTCCATGGCCTCGGCCATCGCGATGATCATGGGGGCGGTCCAATTGCTGGTGGTCGTGGCGGTTCTCGGCTGCCGCTCGCTGTTCTACCGCGGCCCCGCCGCGGGCGCCAAAGGCTAAGGAGAGGCGGCAATGCAGAAATCCATCATGTCCCGCCTGTGGGTCTTCGCCGTCTGGGCGGTGATCGGGCTGTTCCTCATCAATCTGATGGGGCTGATCGCCTCGGTGCTGACTTCTTCGGTGGCGACGCGCTGGCTCGGCACCTGGATCCCGGCGGGCTTCACGACCCGTTGGTATTTCGCCGCCTGGGACGAGTTCCAATTGGGAGACGTGCTGTGGGTCACCTTCCAGGCGGTCGGGGCTGTGGTCCTGCTGTCCGGCCTGCTCGGCGTCCCGGCCGCCTATGCGCTGGCTCGGCGCGAATTCCCGGCCAAGCGGGCGGTGATGCTGCTTCTGCTTCTGCCCCTTCTGGTTCCGCCGATCACTTACGGCATCCCGCTGGCGACGGTGCTGTACAAGGCGGGGCTCGGCGGCACGCTGACCGGCGTCATCCTGGCCAATCTGGTGCCCACCGTACCCTTCGTGGTGCTGGTGATGATCCCCTTCATCGAGCAGATCGACCCCCGCACCGAGGCGGCCGCCCGCGTCTTCGGCGCCAACATCTTCCAGATGTTCGTCCATGTGCTGGTGCCGATGCTGATGCCGGGCGTGCTGGCGGCGCTGCTGCTGGTGCTGGTGCGGACCATCGGCATGTTCGAGCTGACCTTCCTGGTCTCCGGGCCCGGCAGCCAGACGCTGGTGGTGGCGCTCTATTATGCGGTGTTCGCTTCCGGTGTTCGGGCGGTGCAGTCGATCGACGCCATGGCGGTCATCTATATGGCGACCACGCTGGTCTGGCTGATCGTCGCCCTGCGCTTCGTCAACCCGACCCAGATCGTCGGCCGCGGCAAGCGTCCCGCAGCGTAAGCTTGGGGTTACGGCCCGGCTCCACTCAAGACCATGATGCCGGCATCATGGTCTTGCAGTCGGTCCCCACAATTTCTGTCGGCACAGGCCGACGGTTTATTTGTGGAACTCTGGTAGGGACTGTTTGGCTGGAAAGAGCTTTCGTTGACAAATCCGTACCATGCCAAGTCGGGGCGGCGGGAAATACTCTTGCCGCTGGCTTGGTATGGTAGTATCCTGATAGACCAGATTTTCGCTCCGGACCTTCGGGCCGGTTTCGAGGCGCCATAAACCATGACGTGCCGATGCTGAACAAGATCGACGTGGAATCCGGCGAACCGATCGCGCGGCGCGTGTACCGGGTGCTGCGCCAAGCCATCGTGACGATGCAGTTCCGTCCCGGTCAAGCCCTGTCCGAGCAGGAGATCGCCGATCAGCTCGGCGTCAGCCGCCAGCCGGTGCGCGAAGCCTTCATCAAGCTGAGCGAGTCGGGACTGCTGACCATCCGGCCGCAGCGCGGGACTTTCGTCGTCAAGATCTCGGTCAAGCAGGTGCTCGACGCCCGCTTCGTGCGCGAGGCGGTGGAGACCGCCGTGGTGCGCAAGGCCTGCGAAACCATCACGCCGGCCGGTATCGCCGAACTGCGCGACAACCTGAAGGCCCAGTGGGACATCGCCGACGAACCGGTTCCGGTGCGCTTCCTGGAACTGGACGAAGCCTTCCACCGGACCATCGCCATTGGGGCGGAGTGCGAGTATGCGTGGCGCATCGTCGAGGAGACGAAGGCCCAGATGGACCGCGTCCGTTATCTCAGCGTTCCCTACGCCACGCCGATCCGCCGGCTGATCTCGCAGCATCAGGCGGTGCTAGAGGCCATCGTCGCCCGCGACCCCGTCAAGGCGGAAGCGGCGATGGGCCTGCATCTGCGCGAAATCCTGACCTCCCTGCCCGAGTTGGAGGGCAAGTTCCCCGACCTGTTCACCCTGGATGACGCCGCACCCCCGCCTCCCCAGAAGGCGGCCTCCCGAAATGCGGGCCGCGCGAGGGTTGCCGGAGCGCGCTGATCGGCCCAGCTTTCAGGGGACGGTGAGGGGCGGTCCGGCATGGTTCGTCCGTCTCCATCGACGGCGCGGTCGGGGAGATCAGTTCGCCCAGGGAACAATCCGGATTGCCCATCCCCAACATTCGTGACATACTACCATACAAGAATGCGAGCCCGCAGCTCGCCAGGAAGGAAACAGTTCCCATGCAAACGCCCGCATCGTCCTCTTCTCCTTCCGGTGCCCCGTCCCGGCGCCTTGACGCCTCCACATTGGCCACCCTGCCGGCGACGGTGGCGCGGCCCGGTTACGACCGCAGGGATCTGGAGATCGGCATCGTCCATCTCGGCGTCGGCGCTTTCCAGCGCGCCCATCAGGCGGCCTACACCGACGCGCTGCTGGAGACGCAGTTCGGGGCGTGGGGCATCGCCGGGGTCAGCCTGCGCAGCCCCGACACCCGCGATGCACTGGAGCCACAGGATGGGCTCTACACCGTCGCCGTGCGCGACGCGGAGGGGGAGCGGCTGCGGGTGATCGGCTGCCTGCTGGAACTGCTGGTGGCGCATGAGAATCCGGAAGCGGTGCTGGAGCGGATGTGCCGCCCGTCGGTGCGCATCGTCACCCTGACGGTGACGGAGAAGGGCTATTGCCACGACCCGGCGACCGGTGCGCTGAACGAGGACCATCCCGACATCCGCCACGACCTGGACAATCCGGCCAAGCCGCGCACCGCCATCGGCTTCCTGGCCGAAGCGCTGTCCCGCCGCCGCGCCGCCGGGCTGCCACCCTTCACCGTGCTGAGCTGCGACAACCTGCCGAGCAACGGTGACACCGTCGCCCGCATCCTGTGCCGCTTCGCCGAGCTGCGCGGTGCCGATTTCGGCGCCTGGGTGGCGGAGTCCGTCGCCTGCCCCAACAGCATGGTCGACCGCATCGTTCCGGCCACCACCGAGGCCGACCGTGCCCGCGTGTCGCAGTCGCTGGGCGTGCAGGATGCATGGCCGGTGGTAACCGAGCCCTTCACCCAGTGGGTGGTCGAGGACCGCTTCCCCGCCGGCCGCCCGGCCTGGGAGACGGTGGGGGTCGAACTGGTCGCCGACGTCCACCCCTATGAGACGATGAAGCTGCGGCTGCTGAACGGCAGCCACTCCACCATCGCCTATCTGGGCTATCTGGCGGGCTATGAGACGGTGTCGGACACCATGGCGGATCCCGCCTTCGCCACGCTGGTCCGCAACCTGATGGACCGGGAGACCGGGCCGACGCTGCACATGCCTGCCGGTGCGGATATGGAGCAGTACAAGGACGCGCTGATCGCCCGCTTCCGCAATCCGGCGCTGCGCCACCGCACCTGGCAGATCGCCATGGACGGCACGCAGAAGCTGCCGCAGCGCCTGCTGAATCCGATCCGCGACCGGCTGGCCGCCGATCAGCCGATCGACCGGCTGGCCTTGGCGGTCGCCGCCTGGATGCGCTACGTCGCCGGCACCGACGAGGCCGGCAAGCCCATCGACGTGCGCGACCCGCTGGCGACCCGTCTGGCGGAAATCGCTGCCTCCACCGCCGGCAACCCCAACCGGCTGGCCGAGGCTCTGTTCGGTTTGACCGCAGTGTTTGGCGAGGATCTGCCGCGCGACCCGCGCTTCACCGGACCGGTCACCGCTGCGCTCAAGCGCCTGTTCGCCGAGGGCGCCCGCGCCGTGGTCGCCGCCACCGCCTGACCCCGCTTCACAGCGACATCTTCTTTAGGGAGTGTTCCCGTGGTTGCCCTGACCGTCGAAAAGCCGCATGTGCTGGCGCTCCGCCCCGAAAACGCCCCGGATGCCGGGCCGGTCAAGGCCGGCGAGGTGCTGGTCCGCGTCCGGCGCGCCGGGATCTGCGGGTCTGACCTGCACATCTACCACGGCTCCAACCCCTTCGCGGTCTATCCCCGCGTCATCGGCCACGAGTTCGCCGGCACGATCGAGGCGGTGGGCGACGGCGTGGGCAACGTCGCGGTCGGCGACCATGTGGTGGTCGATCCGGTGGTGTCCTGCGGCCGCTGCTATGCCTGCCGCGCCGGGCGGACCAATGTCTGCGCCAATCTGGAGGTGTTCGGCGTCCATCGCGACGGCGGGTTCCGCAACCATGTCGTGGTGCCGGCGGCCAACGCCATCAAGGTGCGCTCCGACCTGCCCTTCTCGCTTGCCGCACTGGCGGAGCCGCTGTCCATCGCCGCGAACGTGCTGTCGCGCACCGGCATCGGCGCCGACGACACGCTGCTGGTCTATGGCGCCGGGACAGTCGGGCTGACGGTGGTGCAGGTCGCCAAGCTGCACGGCGCCCGCTGTATCGTCGCCGACCTGGACGATAAGCGGCTGGAGCGGGCGAAGGAGTTCGGCGCCGACGTGGTCCTCAACTCGTCGCGCGTGTCGGTGCCCGACGCGGTGCGCGACGAGAATGAGGGGCTTGGGCCCACGGTGGTGATCGACGGCGCCGGCGTCCCGTCCCTGCTGGAGGAGGCCTGCCGCCTTGCCAGCCCGGCGGCGCGCATCGGCCTGCTGGGCTTCTCACCCGCCCCCTGCAACATCAGCCAGCAGGAGATCGTGAAGAAGGAGCTGACCCTGGTCGGTTCCCGCCTGAACCGCCGCCTGCTGCCCCAGGTGATCGACTGGCTGGAGAGCGGCAAGCTGCAGCCGGCGGCGATGATCACCCAGGTCTTCCCGATCGCCGACGCGGCGAGCGCCTTCGCCCTGATCGAGACCGACCCGTCCAGCACGATCAAGGTCCAGCTCGACTTCGAAAGCTGACCGCCGGGCAAACGGCATCCACCAGCGAACAATGGCGGACCGGAGCCGCCCATAACGGAGGAACACCAGGATGAACAGCAAGACCCCGATCTCCCGCCGCACGCTGGCGAAAAGCATCGGCCTCGGCGCCGGCATCGCCGCCGGTGCGACGCTGCTGGGCGGCATCGCCGCGCCGGCCATCGTCCGCGCCCAGGCCAAGACGACGCTGAAGCTCGGGCACCTCGCCAACGAGGACAATGTCTGGCACAAGGCCTCGCTGGTCTTCGCCGAGGAAGTCGCCAAGCGCACCAACGGCGCGGTCGAGGTCAAGGTGTTCCCCAACGAGCAGCTCGGCAAGGAAACCGACCTGATCAAGGGCATCCAGCTCGGCACCATCGATTTCACCATCACCGGTGAGTCGCTGCAGAACTGGGCGCCGGCCGCGGCGCTGCTGGCGGTTCCCTACGCCATCCGCGATCTCGACCATCTCGACAAGGTCGTCACCGGCGAGCCGGGCAAGAAGATCGCCGACGCCATCGAGCAGAAGACCCAGCTGGTCCCGCTGACCTACTTCGCCCGCGGCCCGCGCAACCTGACCAGCAAGCGCCCGATCAAGTCGCCGGACGAGTTGAACGGCCTGAAGATGCGCGTCCCCAACGTGCCGCTGTTCGTGTCCTTCTGGCAGGGGCTGGGCGCCAAGCCGACGCCGATGGCCTTCTCGGAGGTCTTCACCGGCCTGCAGAACGACACCATCGAGGCGCAGGAGAACCCGCTGGCCCTCATCAAGTCGGCGAGCTTCTACGAGGTCCAGAAATACGTGAACCTGACGGAGCACGTCATCAGCTGGATCTATCTGGTCGGCGGGTCGAAGAAGCTGAACAAGATGCCGGCCGAGCAGCGCGCCGCGATCATGGAAGCCGCCAAGGCCGCCCAGGCCGCCGAGCGCAAGCTGTTCATCGAGGACGAGACCAAGCTGGCGGCCGACCTGAAGGCCAAGGGCATGGAGTTCATCACCGTCGACAAGGCCGCCTTCGCCGAGAAGGGCCGCCCGGCCGTCGTCGCCGCGCTGTCGCCGGAGATCAAGCCGATCTACGACGAAATCCTCGCGGTGAAGTGAGGGGGAGA
>NZ_LGQU01000049.1:0-57696 GCF_003115935.1 Azospirillum sp. TSH20 | reverse complement strand
GGGCGTACGCCCCGGAGCCCTGCCGTTGCGTTAGCCTGGGGAATTTTCAGCCGCCCTTTCCGGGGAGTATCCAGCCGGCACTGACAGCTTGGGCTGGGACGCAAGACGGTGCGCCGCTGGCTGCGCGCCGGCCACGCCCCGACATGGCGTCACGCCGATCGCGGCGCCAGCATTCTCGATCCGTACCGAACCTATCTGGAGCAGCGGTGGCAGGCGGGCTGTCACAACGCCGCGGCCCTGTGGCGCGAGCTGAAAGCCAAGGGGTTTGCCGGCCAAGGGGGCGTCGTGCGCCAGTGGGCGACCCGGCGGCGCCGGCAGGACCCGTCCGCGGCGCTGAAGGTCGGCGGCAACACGCCAACCTCGAGAAAGGCCGCCGAACCACCCACCCCGCGCCGCGCCGTTCGCCTGCTGACCGGTGATCGGGAGAAGCACTCGGACGAGGAGCGTCGGTTCGTTGCCGCGCTGCTGGAGCGCTCCCCCACCATCGCCACCACCGTCGCTCTCATCGGCCGCTTCGCCAGGATGGTGAAGGATCGGGTGGCCGACGCGCTCGACGGCTGGCTGCGCGAAGCGGAGGTCAGCGCTTTGGCCCCGTTCGCCGCCGGTTTGCGTCGCGATGAGGACGCGGTGCGCGCTGCGCTGAGCGAGCCGTGGAGCACCGGGCCGGTGGAGGGGCAGGTCAATCGGCTCAAGGTCATTAAGCGCGAAATGTATGGACGAGCCGGCTTCGATTTGCTCCGGGCTCGGGTTCTTGGACACGCATGACGCGACAACAAGCGGAACAGGCACGCCACGATCATTCACACGAAACTTTCAAGAACCCGGATTTCGATAGCACAGTCAGGCTCTCCGCCATCCGAGACAGGCACTATATGGCGGGCCTGTTGGCCAGCATGGAGGCGTGGCTGCCCAAGGTGCGGGCGCTGCGCCCGGCACATTCCTGGGGGAAGGTGGCCAAGTCCCTCGGTTGGCTGGGCTCGCCCGATCAGCCTTGGACGGCTGACCGTCTGTCGCGGGCAGTGCGCCGCCTCGTTGCGGAAGGCTTGGTCGAGCCGGCCCTGATCGAGCCGGCACCACGCAAGCCGCCCAAGGATGACATCCTGCTGGTCATCGCAGGCATCAAAGGGGCCGATCCCGAGATCAGCTTGCGGGCCATCGCCGCTCGTCTGGAGGACATGCGCATCCGGACGCCACGTGGCGGTACGACGTGGTCCGCCTCGTCGGTGAAGGCACTGCTGGATCGAGCCGAGCGAACCGGTCTGGTTCCCCCAACCGGCAAGGCCGAAAATAGCCATCAGAAGGCCAGCAAAGGGCCGCAGAGTGCTTGAGCATGGACCTTCGAAGTGCCGGAACCCCAGCCCCGATCCGCAGATGCCTCCCTTTGCCGATATTGCAGCCATGACTTCCCATTGGTATTGTCGAGCATCGGTTGACCGACCGTGCCGTCCACATTGGCGAAGCCTTCGGGGCAGGTTCTCATCATCATCCTGACACTCTCTTCCGAGGCGCTCAGGGTTTAGTGGACACGCCTCTCTCCAGCGCCGAGAAGGGGGATGGCATGCGTTTTTTCTTCCCTAACCTCACCCGCCCGAAAAAGGCCGCGAAGCACCTTTCTGAGGCGCTCCTGGAGATTCCCCTGTCTCGTGCTCAGCGCGCCGTGGCTGTTGCCTGCGGCTACCGTGACTGGCACGAGCTTGAGATCGGCCACGCCGCCGCCGAGCTGAGCACCCTGGACGAACACTTGCCCGAGGGCGCCTTCCGGGAACGGGCCATCGCCCTGGTGCTCAGCCTCGGGGCGTCGCTGGAAGCGCTTGGTGGCGACGTGCAGGCGGCGTTATCCGACATGAGGCTGACCGGAAATCGGGCTTTCACCTATGAGGATCATGAGACGATCAGGACAGCCTGTTGGCGGGCCGGGCCAATCCCTTGGAAAGAAGGCCGGCATCCTGGCGTAATCTTCCGGATCAAGAGCAGCGGCTTCTCCGCGACCGAACCCCATTGGTGGCGTCGATCCACAGTCGCGGTGAAGTACATCGACCACACCACCTCCAACGGCTTGTGCGCCACGTTCGAGGCCGTTGTCCCACGCACTCGGATGGCGGATTTCGTGCCCCGGCGCCTTTGGCTGCCCTATGGCTGGATGGACATGGAGGACGGCAGCCGGGTTCTGTTTTCCCGCGACTACCTGCCTCTGTGGCGGATCGCTGATGGCAAAGTGAAACGGCTTAAGCCGACGGACATACTGCCGAATTACCGTGATCAGAAATGGTTTCCACAAAATGGTGAGCCATGGTCATATGGGCCAGCAAGAGAATCAGCCGAGCGTATGCTCGGCGGAATACGGCATCACGGCCCTTCCTCGGTTGGTGGACACTCTTCCAATCCTGATCCAAGACGAACATATCGACGTCAAGGGTGCCGCAAAGGTGCTGGATGGCGTGCGAGAGTTGGTTTAAGTCAGAATGTGCGGGGAGGCCGGTCCTGGCCTCCCCAGCCGACCGCAGCTGATCGCCATCGGGCGGGCGTGATTAGATTGTCCCGGATGTAAAAGCGCTGCCCCTGGCGGAACTGATCGCCACCATCCACAACGCGACCGATGGGGAAAAGCCGATGCTTGCCCGCATCGGCCGCCAGTTGGGGTGTCAGGGCATCCCGACCAAAACCGGCGCCCGGACTTGGGCGCCATCGAGCATCAAAGCCCTCCTCGACCGAGCCCGAGAGCAGGGCTTGCTTCACTCTACCGATGACCAGACCTGACACTTGGCCAATCCGTAGAGGCTCCTGCCCCCGACATGACGGAATCAGGGCGATCTGGACACAGGCACTCGGGTCAGGGCAGCGCTTTACCGATCGAGCCGCCACCGTCGACAAACAGTGTCTGCCCGGTGATATAGCTGGCCTCTTCGGAGAGGAGAAAAGCGATCGCCGCGGCGATCTCGTCCGGCTGGCCGAGGCGCTTCATGGGAATGAGCGAGAGGAAGCGGCGCTCCGCTTCGCTGCCGGCCGGGGTATTCTGGCGGAAAAGCTCGGTCTCGGTCGGACCGGGCGCAACTGCATTGACGGTGATGCCGGTTTCGGCCAATTCCAGCGCCCAGGTGCGGGTGAAGCTGCCGACCGCCGCCTTTGCCGCGGCGTACGCGGTGCGCTGGGCGACGCCGAGCACGGTCAGGCTGGACAGGTTGACGATGCGGCCCCAGCCTTTGGCGCGCAGCGTCGGCAACAGCGCCTGCACGGTCAGAAGCGTCGGGTGCAGGTTGACGCGCAGGATCTCATCCACATCGGTCAGTTCGATGGAGCCGAGCTGGTGCAGCCGGACCAAGCCGACATTGTTGACCACGCCGTCGAAGGAGAAGCGCTCGGCCAGTTCGGCGAGCGCCGCGGCCGCGCGCTGGCTGTCGCTGAGGTCAATGGACACCAGCGTTCCGGGAAAGCTCGGGTCGCTGCCGCGGGCGATGCCGACGACCCGATGCCCGTTGGCGGCAAGGCGTGTGGCCAGAGCCCGCCCAATGCCCTTGGTGGCGCCGGTGACGAGAAAGGTCCGCTGAATCATAGTATTCGATCTTTCATGCTGTGCCGCCACGGCGCGCGCCTTCACGGCCCGTAACGTGACCCGGGAGCGGGCGGGAATTCGCCGCCAAGGGTGCTTTCAGGTTGGTGGATGCCCTGTCCGCGGCAGTCACGGCAGGGGCTTCAACAGGTGGCCCTGGGATGGCTGCCTGACGGAGACGCTGTTTGGTTCCGGGACGCCGGCGTTCCGCGGCTTCTTGCTTGGGTCAGCGCGCCCAGGGCGATGCAAGGATGACGCTGCACATATCCACCCGCCGGAACGCCGGATCCTTCGCTGCCAGGAAATCGTCGTTGAAGGTACCGAAGGTGCTGTTGGGGCGGTGCTTCATGCCCTCATAGAAAGCGTCGATGATCCCGTGCTTGAAGTCGGCTTCGCGGGGGAAGGCTGCGATGACGGCGTCACGTTCGTCATCCGTAAACTGGTCGTAGCCGCGGCCGGCAACGTCCATACCGGCGCCCGCCTGCACCAGCGCGATCTCCGGACGCATGAATTCCGGGATGCCGGGCGTCGTGTGAAGGGCAACGGCGTTCCAAACCGTTTCGATGTCACCGTCCGAAATTCCCTGCGCCTGCAGGAAATCCCGCGCGGCGTTGGCGCCGTCCACTTCGAACCGCAGCTGGCTGTTCTTGTAGGTCGCGGTGAGGCCGATGTCATGGAACATGGAGGCCGTATAGAGCAGCTCCGGATCGAAGCTCATGCGCCGTCGCGTTCCCGCTATGGCCCCCCAGAAATAAACCCGGACCGAATGATGGAAGAGCAGATCGCTCTCGGTGTCCCGGATGAACCGTGTCACCTCACGGGCCAGTTTGCTGTCGGGAATTCTCACATCCGAAATGTCATTGGCCACCATGGTCTGTACTCCTTCCCAAGCTGGGCCTTGCATCGGAGTCGTGGCGTGTTCAGCTCTCCAGAACGGCCTGCGGCGTGTTGCGGAAGCTGATGGCCATGCGATTGTAGCTGTTCATCAGGCTGATCGCGATCGTCAGGTCGACGAGCTGTTTCTCGTCGAACACCTCCCGTGCAGCGCTGTAGGCATCGTCCGGAACGCCGGTCTCGGCAACGAGCGTCACGGTCTCGGCCCAGGCCAGGGCGGCGCGCTCGGTCCGGCTGAAGAGAGGACCGCCTTCCTTCCAGGCCTGCACCAGTGCGAGCTTCTCGACCTTCACGCCTCTTTTGATGAGTTCGCGCGTGTGCATGTCGAGACAGAAGGCACAGTTGTTGATCTGTGAAACCCGCAGATAGACGAGATCCACCAGCTCTCCGGGCAGACCGCTCTGCATGACATAGCCATAGACCCCGCCCAGCGCCTTGGCGCCGTTGGGGGCGATTTGATTGTAGTCGAGCCTGTTGGTCATTGGTCGGGTTCCTTCTTTCACTTGACGGGGAAGGTGAGCTTGTTCTCGCCGGAATCGACGACAAAGACGGCAAGCAGCTTCGCCGGCGTGGTCTTGCTGGCGTTGCGGCTGATGGAATGGACCGCGCCCGGCGCTTCGGACCAGCCCTCACCCGCCTTGTAGAGGCGGGTTTCACCGTCGTTCACCTTCGACTCGATCTCGCCGGACAGCACGTAGGCGTAGATGAAGGCGGACTTCGCGTGGGTGTGCGGCAGGGAAGCGGCACCGGGCGCGTACTCCACTTCGACCACGCGGAGCGACTTGCCCGGAATGTTGGCAATGGCCTGATCGAACTTGGCCGTCACCGTTTCGGTTTGAGTGTCGTGAGCCGGGGCAGGACCGGTGAAGGTCGCAGCAAGCACGGCCATGACAGCTGGGGCAATGATGCGGTTCTTCATGGGCTTTCTCCTGTGACGCCCTGAAGATGCGGCTTTTCTGCGCCAGGAAAAAGGCCCAAGAATGCGATGAAATCATGTACCATAACGGCATGAACAAGCCGCTCGACCTGACCCTCGACCGTTCGGCCAAGGCTTCCCTGTCGGAGCAGATCCGCAGGGGCGTCGCCAAAGCCATCGAAGACGGCGTGCTGGAACCCGGCGCACGGCTGCCGTCCTGGCAGGATCTTGCGGCCCAGCTCGGCGTCGCGCGCGGAACGGTGCGGACCGCCTATGAAAATCTCGCGGCCGCCCAGTTGATCGAGGCCTCGCGCGCCATGGGCACGCGTGTCGCCCAACGCCCGCGCACCGCCACAAGGAGCGAACCGCCGCCGGACGCAGGGTCGTTCCTGGAGACCTACCTGGAAATGACGCGGGGGCCTGCGTTCTTTCAGATGGGCGTGCCGGCGGCGGAGACTTTCCCGGCAACCTTGTTCGCGCGCATTCGCGCGAATGCCGTCCGCGCCGAGGCGAGCGTTCCCCCGTCATATCCCGACCCCCGCGGCGAGCATGAGTTGAGGCGGGAGATTGCGGCCTATCTGGCTGTCGCCCGCGGCATAAGCTGCTCGCCGTCGCAGGTCGTCGTCACCGGGGGGTTCGGGGCAGGACTCGGTCTGGCGCTCAGCGTTCTCGGCTTGGGCGGGCAGTCGGTCTGGTTCGAGAACCCGGGCTTTCCGTGGACGAGGAAAGGGCTTGAACTCGCAGGTTTGGCGGTGGCCCCGGTTCCCGTCGATGCGGATGGCATCGATGTCGATCATGGGCTGCGCCATCATCCTGACGCGAAGCTCGTCGTCGTGACCCCTGGACAGCAGGCGCCGCTCGGGCCGACCTTGTCGCTGGAGCGGCGCCTTCGTCTTCTTGAATGGGCGGAAGTGAACCGGGTCTGGGTGATCGAAGACGATTATCTGAGCGAATTGCAACTGGCGGGAAGGGCCGCGCCGGCGCTCGCCTCGCTCGATCGGGGCGGACGCGTTATCCACATCGGCTCGTTCAGCAAGACGATCAGCCCGACCCTTCGATTGGGCTTCGTGGTCACCCCGGTCGCGTTGGTCTCCCGCTTCGCCGAGGTGGCGGCATGTCTGGCACCACCGCCTGGACCCGCGGTGCAGATCGCGACCGCGGAGTTCATCCGCGAGGGGCACTACATGCGCCACCTCCGGCGCACCAAGCGCGCCTATGCGGCCAAGCGGCAGGCGGTGCTGGATTGTCTTCACGCCTCCGTCGGCGCGGAGCTTGTTGCCGCTCCCGGTTTGGCGGTGCTGCTCAGATTGCCGAAGGGAACGCCGGATGTCGCCATCGCGCGCGAAGCCTTGACGTTCGGCATGTTTCCGGCACCGCTTTCGCCCTGGTATGCGCCGCCGGACGACGCCGAGTCCGGGCTTCTGCTGGGCGTCGCGACGGCGCCGACCAGGAATCTTGCGCGATCCTGCGACCGACTCCTGGAAACGATCCGGCGGTTCCAGTGAGAAGGGGACCAACGCCGCCGTTCAGGTGGATGGCCTTGGCGGGGTTCGGAAAGCCGGTCAGGTCGGCCACGCCGAATTGAGGATGATCGAACAGAAGTTCGTCCGCTGGAACCCCGGCTTCTTCAGCGCGAGAACATCCGCCTTGACGTTGCCGAAAGTGGTCTGAGGCTTCTTGGTGATGCCCTGGGCGAAGTGGTCGATGATGTTTTCCTTGAAGTCGGCCTCGCGCGGATGATGGGCGCAGACGTGATGGCGCTGCTCATGCGTGAAATCGTGATAGGCGATCCCCAGCACGTCCATCTCCACACCGGCCGTCACCAGGGCGACCGTGGGCCGCATGTGCTCGGGGATGCCCGGCGTGGTGTGGAGCGCGATCGCGGTCCAGACATCCTCGATGTCGCGTTCGGCGACGCCATACCCCTTGAGGAATTCGCGGGCTGCATTCGCGCCGTCGACCTCGAACCGGAGGTCGGCGCTCGAATGGCGGTCGGTCAGTCCCATATCGTGGAACATCGCACCCACATAGAGCAGTTCGGCGTCGTAGGCGAGTCCACGGCGATTGCCGGTGAGCGCCCCCCAGAGAAACACCCGCCGGCTGTGATTGTACAGCAGGTCATCCTCCGTATCGCGGACAAGCTGGGTCGCCGCGCGGGCAATCTCACTGTCGGGAATGGTGATTCCGGCGATGACTTCGGACATGATTGCACTCCATGAAAGAAATTCAGGTTTCCTCGCTGTGTATTCACATGCTGAGGATTTCCCCATTACGGTCGAGATGGCGGTTCATGCTGAATGAGAATACGGTCCACGGCGCGACCGCCGATCTATTTCTGACAAATCATGGCTCGACACCGCAATGCCGGCTGACCTATAGATCAGGACAATGGCACGTCGGTTCGTGCCAGCACCGAATGGAGCGGCGGTGGCTGTTCAAAAGGTTGCGATCGTGATCCATGAGGGCGTCCAGGCGCTGGACGTCGCCGGACCCGTCGACGTTTTCGCTGAAGCCAACACTTACGTCCCGGCGGAGGACCGCTATGAAACGGTCCTCATCGCCGCCGACCGGAGACCATTGCGCGCGTCGAACCGGATGCAGATGATTGCGGATGTGAGCTTTGAGGACGCATCCGGGGACTTCGGCATCCTGCTGGTCGCCGGCGGCCCCCATTTACCCGACGCCGGTCCGGACACGCGGCTTACCGACTGGCTGCGCTCGGCTCCGGAACGTGCGGAGGTCTACGGTTCCATCTGCACGGGAGCCTTCGCGCTCGGCGGTGCCGGGCTGCTCGATGGGCACACGGTGACCACCCATTGGCAGAACGCACAGGCCCTCGCTGCGCGCTTTCCAGACGCCAAGGTGGAGCCGGACCGCATTTATGTTCGTGATGGGCGGCTGGTCACATCCGCAGGCGTGACCGCAGGCATCGATCTCGCACTGGGGCTCGTAGCCCAGCGCCACGGGGCCGGCGTTGCCCTAACGGTCGCGAAACGGTTGGTGGTGGTGGCCCAACGCCAAGGAGGGCAGTCGCAGTTCAGCCCCTATCTGATTGTGCCGGCCGACCCGGCGTCGGTCAGCGCGCGCATCCGGGACCATGTCATGGCCAACCTGGAGAAGCCTCATACGCTTCGGTCGCTCGCCGACAAGGTGGGCATGAGTTCCCGCAATCTTGCCCGCCACTTCGTGCAGGAAACCGGCATCACGCCGCACGACTTCGTCCAGGGCGCCCGGATCGACGCCGCCCGCATGCTGCTTGAGGCAACCGAGCGCCCGCTCAAGACTGTGGCGCACGACTGCGGCTTCGGCACGACTGACCGGATGCGCATCGTGTTCAGCGAAAAGCTTGGGGTATCGCCCGCCCAATACCGGGCAAGCTTTCGCCGGGGAGGATAAGGGGTTCCGCCCCTGTCGCCGCGGCATCCAGGATGGCCGCCTCGCCCCATCATCCCATGGATCAGGAGGCTGTCGTCGTGCGGAAGCGCTTCCGGTAGTCGGCCGGAGTGGTGCCGAGAGTGCGGACGAATGCGCGCCTCATGGTGCCGGCGTCACCGAAACCGCAGATATAGGCGATCCGCTGGAGCGGCGTGGAGGAATCGACCAGCATCCGGCGTGCCGCGTCGAGCCGCGCGGCTTCAACGAACTCAGCAGGCGGGTGGCCGACGTCGCGCTTGAACACCCGGGCAAAATTCCGCGGACTCATGCCGGCGTGTGCGGCCAAGGCATCGACGGACAAATCGGCGGAAAGGTTGTCCAGCACATACTCCTGGATCTTCTGGATTCCGGTCCGGCTCGATGCCTGTGCGGCGAGATGGGCGCTGAATTGCGACTGCCCGCCGGGCCGCTTCAGGAACATCACCATGTAGCGGGCGACCAGCAGCGCCAGATCCCGCCCGTGATCCTCCTCCAGGAGGGACAGCGCCAGGTCGATGCCAGACGTGACACCGGCGGCGGTACAGACCTTGCCATCGCGAATGAAGATCTGGTCCGGATCAACGGTCAGGGCTGGAAAATCGGTGCGAAGCTTGTCGGCGCATTCCCAATGGGTGGTGACGCGCCGGCCATCCAGCAGTCCGGTCGCCGCCAGAAGGAACACCCCCGTGCAGATCGAGCCGTAGCGGCGGGCTTGCGGCGCGCGACGCCTGAGCCAGTCGATCACCGCTGGATCGACGGCCTTGAACGACGGGTCACCGGCGATCAGCAGCGTGTCGATCGGCTGGTCCGGATCGTGGATGGAACGATCGGCCAGGAATCGCAGGCTGCCGGTCCCGCAAACCGGCCCCTCCGCGGTGCCCATCACTTGCACCTCGTAGGCCTTCGGGTCGCCGAGACGGCGCGCGGCCTCCCAGAACACCTCCGCCGGGCCCACCACATCCAGCGCCTGAACCCCAGGAGGGGCGAGAAGCACAATCCGCATGAAAAACGCTCGTCCTGCAGTCGGGCGGCCGAATTGTCCCGGCCGCCCGATCGTATTCGGCATGCCAATTATCGGGCAAGGGCAGGGCTGCGGAGCGTGGTGACGCGCAGCAGCGGATTGCCGGCGTCCAACCGGCCCAGCGCCCGCAGCAGCCCGCAACTGATCGCCGGCTCGCACAGCACGACGGGCAGATAGGCGGCGGCGAAAGCCACCCAGTCCACGACCGGCGTTGCCTCTTCGCCCAACATCAGCCAGAAGCCGACCATGGCGACCACACCGCTGTAGTAGACGGCATCGAAGCGCAGAACCGATGCCCAGCGGATCGAGCTTAGCCCGCCGGCGTCCAACAGACGCTTTCCGCCCATGGCGTGGGCGGCGGCCAGCGGCACCATCAGCGACAGCGAGTTCACGGCGAGATGCACGAGATCCTGCGGTTCGAACAGCAGGCCCTGCAGCGCAAGGCCGATGCCAAACCCGAACAGCGTCGCCCGGAAGCCGAAGATGAAATAGATGGCGGAGGCGCCGATGAAGTGCAGCTCCGATGGGCCGACCGGCTGGTGCCAGACCTCCATGAGGACCGAGAAGAAGGCGGCCGCCAGGAGTGCTTTTATCCATTCCTGCGGTCGGCGCAGGAAGGCCGGAACATGCGTGGCGAGAAGACTGAGTACGGCGGCATCGGCGCCGACGATCTTGGCGGCGGACAGCATGCCGGGTTCGATGTGCATGGACGTCTCCCGATGTTTGACTATGGATCAGGCCGATTGTGAGTCGGCAGGCGCAGTGGCAGCGGCTATGCGAACCGACAGTTCGTCGGGCGTGGCGAGGCCGGATTGGAGGATTGTCGCCTCCAGGGCGCTCAACCACTGTTCGTAGTAGTTCCACGGGGGGGCGCCGGGGGTCTGGGCCCGCTCCCAGTCGCCGATGGCGGCGATCAGGTTCCGGCGGAAATCCTCCCATTCGAAATGGCCCTCCCGGGCCAGGGCGAGCGCCACTCCGAAGGCCGAGCGCTCCCACTCCTCCGCAAAGCAGAGAGAGCCGTTGGCGCGGGGCGGAGAATCCTCGGCCCCGGCCATGCTGGTCAGGGCGAAATGTTCGAAGCGGGTCAGCATGCCCGTTTCTCCTGCCGGTTCAGGGGGACGCCGCCACCGCCACGCCCATCATGGATTCCGGCGTGACCAGGGCGGCGAGTTCGCTTTCGCTCATGCCCTCGGTCCCGGCGGGGCGCTCGGGAACGACGAACCAGCGGATCTGTGCGCTGCTGTCCCAGACCTTGACCTCGGTGCTGTCGGGCACCGTCAGCCCGAATTCCTTCAGCACGGCACGCGGCTCGCGGGCGGCGCGGCTGCGGAAGGTCGGGTCCTTGTACCAGTAGGGCGGCAGCCCCAGCACCGGCCAGGGATAGCAGGAGCAGAGCGTGCAGATGACCAGATTGTGGACGCCCTCGCCATTCGCCACGGCGCGCATGTGTTCGCCCTCGGCACCGCTCATGCCTTCCGGCAGGTCCGTCATCTCGGCGATGGCGGCCGGCGCATCCTCGATCAGCCGCGTCTTGAAGGCCGGGTCGACCCAGGCGTGGGCGACGATCCTGGCGCCGTTGAACGGACCCATTTTGGTTTCGAAGACGTCCAGCACCGTGTCTACGGTCCTGCTGGTGATGATGCCCTTTTCGATGAGCAGCGCCTCCAGGGCGCGCACACGCGCGGCGCTCCGGGTTTCGCGGTCATCGGGATGATGAAAGCGATCGGTCATGGTCGGGAACTCCTGTCAGGCGGCGGGCTTGCCGACATAGGCGGCATAGAGATCGGCGTAGAGCGTGACGTTCGGCTCCGTGTTGCCGGGCCACAGCTCCTCGGCCTCGAAGCGCACGCAATAGACGGGCATCGGCGCGCCGATGCCGTCGGTCCCGGTGTCGGTCAGATAGCCGTAGGCCCCCGGATAGACCGTCTCGACCACGCCGCTGTGGTTTCGCAGGAAGCCGGGAAGGCGGGTGTGGTCGACCGTCGGCACGTTCCTGACCGTGACGGTATCGCCTTCCTGGAAGTCGGGCCGGACCGCGACCTCGCGCTTTGGCGAATCCCCTGTCGCCAAGTAGCGCTCGACGCGCCGGTCGATCTCCGGCGCGCCGCCCTGCGGCAGCGGCTTGTCCGGATCGGCGAGATACTCCGCTGTGCGGGCGTCCAGCTCCTCCCCCGTGATGTAGCCGTTGTCGATCAGGTAGCCGCAGATGCCGCCAAGCCACTTCTCGTAGTACCGGTACTTAAAGTAATCGAAGGGGTTCAGGCCTTCCGCGCCGGTGCGCAGATGAGCCCAGGTCCAAACGGTGTGAAAAACGCTCGGCGTGGTGTGGAGGGGCAACTGCGGGCTGAGCGCCATCATGGCCGTGTGAATGCCGAAGATGCGCGTTTCCCACTCTTCCACGAACACACGGGTCTCGACCGTGACGGGACCAAGGCCTTCCAGGCCGCCGAGATGATGTTGCAGCTTCATTGGGTGGTTCCTGAGATGGGGAACGGAATCGGAAACGTCAGGGAACGGGTTCGTCCGCCCGGACTTTGCAGCCGCGGAGTCCCTCCAGAAGCGTTCCGGCATCGAGGTTGCGGCCGATGAAGACGAGTTGGTTCAGCCGTTCCTCGCTGGGCGTCCACGGCCGGCTCGGCCGGCCGTCCAACGTCATGTGGACGCTGTGGAAGACGAAGCGCCGCCCCTGTTTGTCGAGATTGAGCACGCCCTTGGCGCGCAGCAGGTCGCGCCCCTTGTCCTGCACGAGTTGGTTGAGCCAGCGATCCACCGCCGCCGGGTCGAGCCGCCCGGCCTCGCGCAAGCCCACGCAGCCGATGCCGGCGTCATGCTCGTGCTCATGCTCCTCGAGGATATCGGGGTCGAGACGCAGGATGTTCGCAAGATCGAAGGCACCGATCCCAAGGATCTGGGAGAGAGGCAGGACACAGGCTTCGGTCCGGTGGATGCGGGCCAAGGGGTTGAGCCGGCGGATGTGGCGCTCGACGGCGTCGAGTTTACCGGCGGGTTCCAGGTCGATCTTGTTCAGCAGGATCACGTCGGCGAAGGCAATTTGTTCGCGTGCCTCGTCGTGGCCGAGTTGCAAGGGCAGGTGACGGGCATCCGCCACGGTGACGATGGCATCGAGGGCGAAGCGGCGGCGCAGCCCGTCATCCAACACGAAGGACTGGATGACGGGTGCCGGATCGGCGAGACCGCTCGTCTCGATCACCACCCGATCGAACCCGCACTCATCCTCGACCAACCTCATCAGCGCTTCGATCAGATCGCCGCGGACGATGCAACAAACGCAACCATTGTTGAGCTCAACAACCGTCTCGCTTGTCGCTGTCACCAGCAGTCCGTCGATGCCGAGTTCTCCGTATTCGTTGACGATGACGGCGGTTCGCTCTCCCCCGTGTTCGGCCAGGATGCGGTTGAGCAGGGTCGTCTTGCCGGCACCGAGAAATCCGGTCAGCACGGTCACCGGAATCGGTCGCATGGCGATGCTCCGTTGCTTCAGGTTGCGGAGGGCGGCCTTGGCTTTGCAGCGTGCCAAGGGGATTGGCCGATCTGCTTCGGCGTCCCGTGGCATACATTGCACCGCATACCTTTCACTGACTCAACATGTGGCAGCGGGCAATTCCGGACAAAGCGCCTATCAGAATCGGCCAACTGCTTTGCCGCCATGGCTGCGGCGATGAGCGAGTGTGCGAACAGGAGGCGGGCGAAAGCCAGGCCGAGCATGGCGCCGCATGCGGCCAGGAACAGAAACGCCGGCTGGATCGCGGCCTCGGTCGCCTTGGCCGAGACCAAGTCGTTGGAACCAGCGATCAAGGCCAAGCAGAGCGGGCCGATGATCTTGCCCAGACCGTTCGCGCTCTGCGCAAGCCCCGAGCCACGCGCGGCAAGCCGGGTCGGGAAGACTTCAGTCGCGTAGGGCGCCAGGGTGCAGTAACCGCCGTCGTAGAAGATGGCGCCGAGAGCCAGCATGACCACGAACCAGGGCAGCGGGCCAACGAACGCGTCGTGCAGCAGCGCCGCCGCGCCCAGGGTGACGGCGATGGCGAAGCCGAGCAGCCGTCCCGACCAGACCCGACCAATCATCGCCGGCAGCACGGAAAAAAGCGCGCGCCCGAGCAATCCGGCGACGGAGATGCCGACGAAGTATTTCGCCGCGGTCCCCACGCTGACATTCAGCAGCAGCGACGTGATGGTCGGCCCCCACAGATAGACGCCATAGCCGACCGTGCTGATGGTAAGCCACGCAATCACCGTCAACCAGAAGCGACCCGGCCGGCGGTAGAGCTCGCGCAGGGACGCGCTGGTTTGTTGCGGAATCGCTTCGGAATGGGCGGGAACGGCGTCCACCGGCACGCCGGCGAGCAGCGCGATCGATCGACGCGCCTGCTCCGGTCGTCCGTGGACGATTAGCCAGCGCGGCGATTCCGGCATCAGCAGCGCGAACGGAAGGCACAGGAACAGCGGCAGCAGTCCCAGGGCCGCGATCAGCGAGGCGGTCGTGAAGGCCGCGATCATGGTGCCGACCGATGGAAAGATCAGCGGCCAGCCCAGCAATTTGACCCGCAACGTCGAGGGGGTGAGTTCACTCAATATGACCAGTTGGATCGAGCCGACGCCGCCGAGACCGGCTCCAACGAAGATGCGGAGCAGTGAGAAGATCACCCAATTCCCTTCGGGAACGAGCGTGAGCGCCCCGGCGCTGACGGCGCACAACGCCGTGGCCGAAATCAACATCGGTTTGCGGCCATGTTTGTCGGCCAGTGTTCCGAACAGCAGGGCACCGGCGATGGAGCCGACACCCCCACTCAACAGAATGAATGAGGCTGGCAGCTCCAGCATCGTTACCTGACGCTCGAAACCATGGCCGGGATCGCCGCCGCCGATGAGCCCACCATCACACCGCTCCCCTCAGCAAAGGCGGCCTGACCGACGACGCTCCTGACCACCTTCCAATTCCACCACCTTGACGGACGTGACCGTCGGCCGTGTTGCTGAGCACGGCGTCGCGGCGGGGCGGAGCTATGACCCTGGCGTCGGGATGGCGCGCGTGGACCGACGCGTAAACCCTCGTCCGATCATACGCGCTATCCCCGGTCACCGAGGCTACCGGCTCGGCGATCTGATCCAGCAATGGGGCGACCTGCGAGGCATCGTCCACGCCACGGTCGGTCAAGGTGGCGGCGACGATCCGCCCGCTTCCTGCGTCCAAGCCGAGGTGCAGGGCGCGCCAGGAGCGCCGCCGCTTGGTGCCGTGCTTCTCGATCAGCCATTCGCCCGGCCCGCACAGCTTCAACCCCGTGCTGTCGACCAGCAGGTGAAGGGGGCCGCCGCTCGAGCGCGGTGCGGACGGCAGCGTCACCGTGCGGGCGCGCCGGGCGATGGTGGAATGATCGGGCACCGCCACCTCCACGCCGAGCAACTGGAGGATGGAGGCGAGGAGCCCTTCGGTCTGGCGCAGCGCCAGACGGAACACCGCCGCAGCATCAGCGCTGTGGTGATCGCCAGGTCGGAGTAGCTGGGCTGGCCACCGGGCGTGGTGCGGGGGGCTGCCTTCCACTGCGCGATTGCCTCCTCGCTTACCCACACCGTGAGGCTGCCCCGCTGGCGCAGGGCGGCGTCGTAAGCCGCCCAGTTCGTCACGCGCCGCTTCGGTCGCGGGATGTGATGACGGCGGGCGGCGTTCGCTTTGTAGGGCACGGTCTGGAACCTAAACGGAGGCGGAGCCGCTGCCTACGACAGCGATCCCATCCATGCAACAGCCCGACGGCACACACGCCCTTCGACGACCCCGCTCATCCGCGTACAGCGCCGGCGGTGAGGCCGGCCACGAAATGCTTTTGCATCAGGAAGAACAAGGCAACAGGCGGCAAGGCCG
Organism: Azospirillum sp. TSH20; assembly: GCF_003115935.1. Taxonomy (NCBI): domain Bacteria; kingdom Pseudomonadati; phylum Pseudomonadota; class Alphaproteobacteria; order Rhodospirillales; family Azospirillaceae; genus Azospirillum; species Azospirillum sp. TSH20. Next base: position 42,026 of record NZ_LGQU01000049.1, on the reverse strand, counting down.
CAAACAGGGCGCCGGCCGAGATCAGGTTCCAGGCGGTGAGCCATTCGCCTTTGAGGCCGGCGAGGCCGAGCGTCAACGGCTTGGCCGCGTCGCTTTGCACCAGGACGAGCGCCCAGAAGTAATCGTTCCAGACGAAGGTGAAGATCAGGACGGCCAAGCCGGCCAGGGCCGGGCGCAGCAGTGGCACGATGATTTTGCGCAGGATTTGGAACTCGCTTGCCCCCTCAAGCCGCGCTGCCTCAAACAGTTCGTTCGGCAGCGCCGCGATGAAGTTGCGCAGGAACAGTGTCGCGAACCCAATCTGAAAGGCCGTGTGGAACAGGATCAAGCCCCACACCGTGTCGTAGAGGCCAAGCTGGAGGATGAGGTCACGGACGGGAATCATCAGAATCTGATAGGGCACGAAGTTGCCGCCGATGAACATGGCGAACAGCAGCGTCCTTCCCGGCAGCGGGTACTTGGCGAGCGCCACGGCGGCCATGGTGCTGAGCACCAGGACGGCAATCACCGTCACACCGGTGATCACGACACTGTTCAGGAAGAACGCGCCCATCGGCGACGTGGCGAAGACCTCACGATAATTCTCAAACAGAGCGAAATGGGACGGCAGGCGCCAGTAATTCCCGGCAAGGAGATCAGTCTGGGGCCGTATCGCTGTCATCATAATGGCGATCAGCGGCGCCATCCACAGCAGCATCGCCGCGTAGAGCGACACGCGATAGCCGATGCGCACCGCGCGCGATCGCTCCTGAATGGGGGCGGGGTACATGTCAGCCTCCCCTGGCTTCGCGGCGGAGCGTATGCCACAGAAACCACGCGATGTAGACACTCATGATCGCGAACAGCACGGTGGCGATGGCGGCGCCATAGCCGGCCCGGTAGCTGAAGATGGTCGCGTCATACATTTGATAGGCCAGCACAGTGGAACTCCCATAGGGGCCACCCTGGGTCATCACTGCGATCATGTCGAAATTGCGCAGGGACATGATCACCGTGATGATCGAGGCGACGAAGGACACGGAGCGGAGCTGCGGCAGGACGATGTGACGGAGGAGGCTCCAGCCCGCGGCGCCGTCCATCCGGCCGGCGGCGATCAGTTCCTGGTCGAGTTGGGACAGACCGGCGAGGAACAGGACAAGGCAGAAGGCGATCTGCGACCAGAGTGCCGCCGCGATGATGCCGAAGGTGACGAAATGCTCGTCAGACAAAATCGCCAGCGGTTCCAACCCCAGCCAGTTGAACAGGATGGCGAGCAGCCCGAAGGTGGGGTCGTAAAACCAAGTGAACACGACGCCGATGATCACGTGCGCCAGCACCAGCGGGATGAAGAAGATCGACTTCACCAACCGCATTTCCGGCAGGGCCTGATTCAGGAACAACGCGAGTGCCAGCCCGAACACCGGAGCCAGCAGAAACAGGACCAGCCAGATCACGTTGTTCTTCAGCGACGTGTAGAACTGCGGGTCGCTGAACAGCTCGGCATAGTTGGAAAGGCCGACCCAGGTCGCCGGACCGGTGCCATCCCAGTCATAGAAGCTGATCCAGATGCTCTGAACGATGGGCGTGATGATGAGGAGGCCGAAAAGGCCGACCGGCAGCACCAGCAACAGCAGCGGCGTCAGCCACGCCTGGTTGTTCTGCCACACGCGCAGCCCGCTCAGCCTACGCGCTGGCGGAGGGGCGGCGGACAGCCGCCCCTCCCAGCCATCGGTGCGCGGCGCGCTCATTTGAATATCCGCTGCCGGGCGGCCTCAAGCCTCTCAAGCACGGTGTCGGAACGCTTGGGATTGGCAAGAAATTCCTGGAAGCCCTTCATGCCGACCTGCGCCATTTCCGGGTCGGTATCCCGGTCGTAGAACTGCGCCGATCCTTGCGCGTTCTTCGCCAGAGCCATTTGCGATTGGGCGAAGGCGTCGCCGGTAACGTCGACGTCGGTCCGCGCCGGCAGCACGGCCCCGCCCAAGGCGAACGCCTTGAGGTTGTCTGGCTGTGCGAGGAAGGCCAGGAAGCTGCGGGCAAGGGGCTTGTTCTTCGCCCCGCTCGGGATCGTCACCCCATTGACCGAGATTTCCTCGGCCTTGGGCACCGACGGATCGATCACCGGGAACGGAAAGAAGCCGATGTTGCCGTGGGCCTCGGCCGGAAGCGAGGTGAGGACATATGGCCCGAGCAGATACATGGCGGCCTTGCCCTGAGCGAGGAACGGAATTGCCTCCTGCCAGCCGTAGGACGACGCGTTGTCGAGGAAATAGCCCTTGCCGATCGGCTCACCCCACTTCGCGAAAACCGCCTTCACGCGTGGATCCGTGTAAGAGGCCTTGCCGTCCATCAGCTGCATGTGGAAATCAAGGCCATTCATGCGCATATCGAGATAATCGAACCACAGCGCGTTGGCCCAAAGATCGCGGGTTCCGATGGTGAAGGGAGTGACGTCGGCCGCCTTGATCTTAGCCGCGGCCGCCATCAGTTCCTCCCAAGTCGCTGGTGGTGCGACCCCGACTTTTTCGAACACCTGCTTGTTGTAGAAGAACCCCCAGGTCGTGAAGTTCGTCGGCATCATGTACTGCTTGTCGCCTTCGGAGACGGCCGGCAGCCAGGGCTTCATCACGTCCGTCAGATTGTTCTCAGCAAAGAAGCCGCTCATATCGTCGAACAGGTTGCGCTTGGTAAACGTCTTCATGCGCGCGCCGGTGAACCAGAAGGCGACGTCGGGCGGGTTGGTGACAAGAAAATTTCGAATCGAGGTCTTGTAGGACTCCACGTCGCTGTAGTTGATCGTGACCTTGACTCCTGGATTCTTGGCCTCGAAGTCCGCGGCGATCTTGTTCATCGCCGCCTTCTGACCGGCGCCGCTGCGGTCGGAATTAACGACGAGCGTCTGCTCATCGGCGGCGTGAAGCCCGGTAGGCAGCGTGACAACCGCGGCCATGCCCAACACGGCGACGGTAGCTGCAAGGGCGCGCCGGCTGATGCGACGGTTTGAACTGGACTTGGTGGTGGTCGAACCTTCGGTCATGCGTTTCTCCCCGTACATTTCTTGTGGCTGAATGGATGGTGACGCGGGTGCAAGGCGGCGTTCAGGCCAGCCGTCGGCCCGAGGCCGCGTCGAACAGTTGGACGCGGGCGGCATCGGGAAGGATGCGGATGGTTTCCCCGGGCTTCGGTAACACGCGGTCGCGGAACACGCAGACGATTTCCTGCGAACCGCTGCGAACCACGATCTGGGTCTCGGACCCCGTGGGCTCCACCACCACGACCTCTACGGGGACGCCCGCGTCGGTCAGGCTGAAATGCTCAGGCCGGATGCCGTAGACCGCCGCGCTCGCGCTCGCCGGAGCGACATCACTGAGCGGCAGCCGAAAGCCGTCCTGGGTGATGAAAGTGTTGCCCTCAATCCGCCCGTTCAGGAAGTTCATGGCGGGCGACCCGATGAATCCGGCGACGAACATGTTGTCCGGTCGATCGTAGAGATCGAGCGGCGCGCCAATCTGTTCGATGGCGCCGTCACGCATCACCACGATCTTGCTGGCCATGGTCATGGCTTCGATCTGGTCGTGCGTCACGTAAATCGTCGTGGTCTTGAGGCGCTGATGCAGCTCCTTAATTTCGGCGCGCATGGCGACGCGCAACTTGGCATCGAGATTCGACAGAGGTTCGTCGAAGAGAAAGACCTGTGGATCGCGCACGATGGCGCGGCCCATGGCCACGCGCTGGCGCTGGCCGCCGGAGAGCTGGCGCGGGTAGCGGTCGAGCAGGGTGCCGAGGCCGAGAATCCGCGCGGCGTGGTCGACGCGCTGGGTGATCGTCTCTTTCGGCGCCTTCCGCAGGTTGAGGGAGAACGCCATGTTCTCCGCCACCGTCATGTGGGGGTAGAGTGCGTAGCTTTGGAAAACCATGGCGATGTCGCGTTCCTTTGGCGGAACATTGTTCACCACACGCGGTCCGATGCGGATTTCGCCGGCAGATACGGATTCAAGGCCGGCGATCATACGCAAGAGCGTGGATTTCCCGCAGCCGGACGGACCAACGAGAATGACGAACTCTCCGTCCTCGATGTCTACCGAGACGCCGCGGAGAATGTGCGTCGCGCCGAAGCTTTTGTGCACGTTGGCGATGTTCACGGAAGTCATGTGCGCCTTGCTCGTAACTGCGTGAGATGGGCGAGCCGGCCCCGAGAACCGGCCCAACCTCTCGCAGGCGCGCCCCTCGGTCGTATCGCTTGGGCGATGCCCTTGTGGCAGCGCCTGATTGTTTTGAAAACTAACATTGACGGGCCGGGGCGTCAATGCGATAGTTACTTATCAATAAGTAAGTTTATTGACGTCGAACGAACAGGGTGGCCGAATGACGGAAGAGCTTATGCCGACACAGGGCATTGCGGCTGGACGCAAGCTTGCGGCGGGTGAATATGGGTTCGACGATGTCGATGCGTGCGACTCGTATGAGACCGCGGGGGTCACCGTGACCGAAGCGCACGTCGTTGGTTTCGCGGGGCTTTCGGGCGATCTCTTCGATGTGCATATGGATGACCAATTCGCCCGGGAAGCCGGCTTCCCCGGTCGCATCGCGCATGGCTTGCTGGGTCTGGCCCTGGCCGACGGCCTCAAGACCCGCTGCAAGGTTCATCTCAAAGGAATTGCGACGTTGAACTGGAACTGGTCTTTCCGGGCGCCGGTGATGATCGGCGACCGGATCCATGTGCGAATCTCGATCAAGGCGAAGCGCGCCACCAAGCGGTCCGATCGCGGCATCGTTACGCTCGGCATGGAAGTGGTCAACCAGGACGGCGTCGTTGTCCAGGATGGCGAGTCGCTTCTCTTGATGCGGGCATGAACACCCGAAATCACGGTTTGACTCGCAGCGTAGCTTCGTTCATGCGAAGAACTGGAAACGTCTGGACTGGATAGACGAATGCCGCGAAAGCAGACCTCAGACACGGTATCGGCTGGACGCTCCAGCATGCCGGACAGCATCAAAGCCATCGCGGCCGAGTTGCTGATCGCTCACGGCTATCATGGGATGAACTTCCGGAGCATAGCAGAGCAGCTCGACATCACGACGACCAACATTCATTATCATTTTGGCAACAAACAACGGCTCGTCGATGAGGTTGTCCAGGATTACGTTGCGGACGCCACCGCCCGCCACCGGGCGATCTGGCTCGATGAGAAAACAACCCTGGCAGACAAGCTGCGCCGGGTGGTTGATTACAACTATGAACGTTACAAACGTTTCAATCGCGGAAAGCACACAGGTCAGCCCTGGAGCCTGATCGGGCGGCTTCGGTTGGAAAGCAATGTCTTGAGCGACATGGCCCGCGCCAGCCTCGCCTCCTTCACCACCTCCGTCCACGATGCCATCCGGCTCGCGGTGGAAATGGCTTGGCAGAAGGGCGAATTGCGCCCCGACACGCCAAGGGAGGATCTGGCCTTCCTGATCATCAACATTGTGAACAGCTCCTCGGTGTTCACGCAGGACGCCGGCAGCTTCGAACGGCTGGAGTTGTTTTTCGAGGCCTTCGTCCGCGTCATGCTCTCTGCGTATGCGGCCGACCCCAAGCCTGCCGACCCGATTGCGGTCGGCGCCATACCAGCCGCGTCCACCGCCGCCAGCGGTGCGGCGGTGGACGTGGCGACGGCCGGAAGCGCGGAGTCCGCTTCCGCACCGGCCCTGGCGCGGACAAGCCGAACGCGGCGGGCCAAAAAGGCCTGAACTGGCCACGCCGCCGCACCGTCGGCGGTTGCGCGCAATGTCGCTCCAGCGCATGGACGACGACTGACGAAAATCATGCTGCGAAATTGTCCGATACGCTGACGAAGTTGTTGCGCCGCCCCGGTATTTGACTTATCAGTAAGTAAGTTTGCACCGCTGGTGCACCGAAAATCATCAAAAGGAAGGGCCATGCGGGTCATTACAGCTGACGCTGCGGCGGCGCTCGTGCGCGATGGCGACACCGTTCTCATTGCCGGCTCGGGCGCTGGTCATGGGGTGCCGGAGTCCTTGATCGAAGCCGTGGAGCGCCGCTTCCTGTCCTCCGGACTGCCGAAGTCGATCACCTCCATCCATCCGGTCGGCATCGGGAACCGCGGCGAACGGGGAGCCTCCCGCCTCGCGCATGCGGGTCTTCTTAAGCGGATTGTCTGCGGCACCATCGTGGACGCGCCGCCGGTCGCCGCGATGGCAAGCCGCAATGAAATCGAAGCCTACACCCTGCCGCAAGGCGCCCTATCCCAGCTTCTGCGCGAGATCGCGGCCGGCCGGCCGGGCCTGCTCACCCATGTTGGACTTCACACCTTCGTTGACCCCCGCATCTCGGGTGGCCGGCAGAGCACCCGCTCGACGGAGGATCTCGTGGAGCTGGTCGAGTTGAAGGGGCGGGAGTGGCTGTTCTACAAGCCCTTCGGGATCGACGTGGCTTTCCTGCGTGGAACCACAGCGGACGAAGATGGCAATATCTCCATGGAGCATGAGGCGATCTTCGGCGACGCGCTGTCGATGGCCCAGGCGACGAAACGCTGCGGTGGTCTGGTCATCGTCCAGGTGAAGCGCCTCGCCCGCCGTGGTACGCTGCCGGGCAAGACCGTGAAGGTTCCGGGCATGCTGGTCGACGCCGTGGTGGTCGCGCCGGATCAGGCTCAGACTTACCAGACCGCCCACGACCCTGCCTTCGCCGGCGAGCTGCGCATCCCGCTTGACGCCTTTCCCAAGCTGCCGCTGGACGAGCGCAAGATTGTCGCCCGGCGTTGCGCCATGGAACTGGAGGCGGGCGCCGTCTGCAACGTCGGGTCCGGGATCTGCACGGGCATTGGCCTGGTCGGCGCCGAGGAGGGGGTCCTCGACCACATCGTCCTGACCAACGAACAGGGCCTGATTGGCGGCGCTCCAGCCAGCGGTCTCGACGCCGGCGCTTCGCGCAACTACGCCGCCATGATCGATCAGCCCTATCAGTTCGACTTCTATGACGGCGGTGGGCTGGACATTGCGTTTCTGTCGGCGGTCGAGGTGGACGCTCAGGGCAGTGTGAACATCAGCCGCTTCGCCAACAGGGTGGTCGGAATCGGCGGCTTCGTCAACATCAGCCAGAACGCCAAGAAGATGGTGTTCGGCGGCACCTTCACCGCCGGCGGCCTCAAAATCGAGGCCGGAAACGGAACGCTGGCCATCCGCGAGGAGGGGCGGCATCACAAATTCGTTAAGGCCCTCGAGCAGATCTCCTACAGCGGCCCCTATGCGCGGTCGCGCGGGCAGGTGACCCTGTTCGTGACGGAGCGTGCGGTGTTTCAGACTACGGAACGCGGGCTGGAGTTGATCGAGATCGCGCCAGGCATCGAGCTGGAGAGGGACGTTCTGGGCCAGATGGATTTCCGGCCGGCCATTTCGGACTCCCTGCGCATCATGGACAGCCGTCTGTTCCGGCCGGAGCCCATGGGGCTTGCGGAAGGCTTTGCCGGGAAAAGCCGGCCGGTCCATCCGCGTCTCGCGCCCTAACCAACGCCGGGGATTGGGGAAGGGGAAAGCATCATGGGCCATCAAGCCGCCATCACAGGCGCAACCCGCCTTTTCGTCATCATTGGCGATCCGATTGAGCAGGTGCGCTCGCCGCAGGTCTTCAACCCGCTGCTGACCGGCGCCGGCCGGGATGCCGTGCTGGTGCCGATCCATGTGCGTCCGGACGGTCTCGCTGCGGCCTTCCAGGGGTTCCGTGCAATGGATAACCTGGAGGGTATCATCGTCACCGTGCCCCACAAGATGGCCGTCACCCACCTGATCGACGACATTGGACCGACCGGCCGGCTGGTCGGCGGGGTCAACGCGGTGCGGCGCGAGCCTGATGGGCGGCTGGTCGGCGATATGTTCGACGGGCAGGGTTTCCTGATCGGGCTGCGTCATGCCGGGCACGACCCAGAAGGGCGGCGCGCGTTGCTGGTCGGCGCGGGGGGGGCCGGCAGCGCGGTCGGCTTCGCTCTGGCAGGGGCGGGGGTGGAGCGCCTCACCATCGTCGATGTCGATGCGGCCAAGGCGGATGAATTGGCATCGGCCATCGCCTCGGCTTGTCCGCAGGTTCGCGTTGACCGTGGGCCTGCGGTGCCGGATGGCCATGATATGGTGATCAACGCCACGCCGCTGGGCATGCGGCCCGACGATCCGCTGCCCCTGGATCCCGCGCGACTCACACCGGAAATCCTCGTGGCCGACATCATCATGAAGCCGGCGGTCACGCCACTTCTGCACGCCGCGGCCGCGCGTGGCTGCATCGTTCACCCCGGCAAAGCCATGTTGGACAGCCAAGCTGAAGCCATTGCGGGCTTTTTCGGCATTCCCCTGCCTTAACGGCCGTCCTCTCCCAGCGTCATCATCCGGCACCGAGCCGCGTCGGGCGCACGAAAGTCGGCGGGTGCATCCGCGTCGACGCCTTGTGCTCCGCACTCAGTGTCATTAAGCCCACACGATTTCTGGAGACATCCATGTCCCTGACGATCCAGCTGCCGCGCCCCGACCGCACACTGGTGGCCTACGAGGTCGCGCCCGCCCGCGGATTTCCAGGCAAGATCACGGGGCCACTGAACCGGATCGCCTTCGCCGCCGCGCATGTGGTCGCCGATCCACTGGCCGACAACGACCCCTGGCTGACCCCGGCCATCGATTGGGACCGCACCATTGCCTTCCGCGACCATCTCTGGGATCTCGGCTTTGGCGTTGCTGAGGCGATGGACACCGCGCAGCGCGGCATGGGCATGGACTGGTCGGCCTCATTGGAACTCATCCGCCGCTCACTGGACGCTGCTAAGCCGCGTGGCGGCCTGGTGTTCAGCGGAGCTGGCACCGACCACCTCACTCTGGAGGACGTCCGCTCGGTCGATGATGTCATCCGAGCCTACGAGGAGCAGGTGTCGGCCGTGGAGGCGCTTGGCGGTCGCATCATCCTGATGGCGTCGCGCGCTCTGGCCCGCGTGGCACGCTCACCGGAGGACTACGTCCAAGTCTATTCCCGCATCCTGTCCCAGGTGCGCGAGCCGGTGATCATCCACTGGCTGGGTGATATGTTCGATCCGGCGCTGAGCGGGTACTGGGGCACGCATGATCTTGACGCGGCCATGGACATGGCGGTCTCCACCATCAACGACCACGCCGTCAAGGTGGACGGTGTGAAGATCTCTTTGCTCGACAAGGACAAGGAGATCGCCATGCGCGGACGGTTGGACCCGGCCGTGCGTATGTACACGGGCGACGATTTCAACTACGCGGAACTGATCGGTGGGGACGAGACGGGCTACTCGCACGCGCTGCTCGGAATTTTCGACGCCATCGCCCCGGCCGCGTCCGCCGCGTTGGCGGCCTTGGCGCAGGGCGACTCCGCATCATTCCACGCCATCCTGAAGCCCACCGTGCCGCTGTCGCGCCACCTCTTTCGCGCCCCGACCCGCTTTTACAAGACTGGTGTCGTGTTCATGGCCTATCTGAACGGCCACCAGGATCACTTTACGATGGTCGGCGGGCAGGAGAGTGCCCGGTCCACCTTGCATCTGACGGAGATCTTCAAGCTCGCCGACAAGGCCGGACTGCTGCGCGATCCGGAAAGGGCGGTGCGTCGCATGGCCGAGGTCTTGGCGGTGCGCGGGATCGAGGCGGCATGATGCGGGATTTTGCCTCCGATCATCGGTGGCTGTCGATCAACACCGCCACTGTTCGCAAGCAGGGCACTCTTCTGCAAATCGCCGACGCCTGCGCACGTCGAGGAATCCGTGCCATATCGCCCTGGCGGGACCAAGTGGCGGAGATCGGGCTCGATGCCGCGGTGCGCATGGTGCGGGACGGCGGGTTGGAGGGTTATGTCAGGTCTCGCGCCAGCACCGGCGCGCAAACCTAGAGAGAGCCCGTCCACATGAACGCCGAGTTCTACGCGATGGCGATCATGTCGCGCAGGGCAGCGACTCTCTGGACATGGATCGCCCGTCGGCGCGCCGCGGAGACGTGCTGCTTGCGCCTGGTCGCCGGCCGCAGGAAGTCGCGCACCTCGTCGTGCGCCCGGCAGAACCGGGACGCACTGGTGGAGGATTTGAAGCCGCGCATTGGGCGCGTGCGGCCTTTGACCCCGCGGTGATCTTGTTCCAAATGGTTATTTTTGTACTTGGAAGTGCGGTGCTCGACGTCCTCGCCGAAGATGTCCTCGAGAGCGGGCGGGTAGCTGGCATGCTTGTCCGTCGTGATGGTCTCCGGGATGATGCCCGTGACCTCCACCGCCGAGCGGAAGAAGGCTTCGGCGGCGGCTTGGTCGCGGGTCTTGCTCAGGTAGACGTCGACCAGGATGCCGTCGCTGTCGATGGCCCGATACAGGTATTGCCACGCGCCGGCGACCTTGAGGTACGTTTCGTCCACGTACCAGCTCCGGCCGATCTTGCCTTTCCGGCGCGGGCGCAGGGCATCGGTGAGCAAGGGCGCCAGCTTGGCCTCCCAATCCCGCACCGCCTCGTGGGAGAAGACCAGCCCGCGCAACAGCAGGATTTCCGCCAGATCGCGCAGGCTGAGCTTGAACCGCAACCGCCACAGCACGATGAGAAAGGCGACGTCGGTGGGCACCTGCAGCCGGTTCAACACCGAGCCGGTCCGCTCGTTGAATTGGCGCCGGCATGCGCGGCAACGGAAACGCCGATAGCCGTGCGCCGTTCGATCCGAACGCTCCGTCGTCACCAGCGATTGGCAGTGCGGGCAGCGCATTCATCTCCTCCGAAAGCGGAGGAGATCCTTTACGGCAGCCCCGGCGTGAGGATCAAGCTGGTGCGAAATCTGCCGCAACCTGTTGTCGAATGGCCCGCCCCTGCGAGGATAGAATCGGAGCCATCCTAAACGGCGAAGAAACAGGACCAAGTCCGGCTGTTCGTCTTCCGGCTCATCAGGACAGCGTAAACGCCTCAGCATTCAGGCTAAGCCTCTGAATTCATGTTTTACCTGACGGCAGCTTTCAAGGACTCGAACGTTCCAGCGAAATACGACACGTCGTGCCATGGTCGCTTGCTCAGGGCATCTGCAAGCTCCCGCGCCTGTTGGGCATCGCGACCGCACAATACCCGCAGCTGGGCCTAAGTTCACACCATGCTCCTACATCCCGGACAGTCTGCGCACTTTCAGGTGGTGACGGCAAGACGGCTGCTTGGTGCCGGCATCAGGGCATGAAGACAAAGAAAGCGCGGTCCTGAAAGACCGCGCTTGATCTGGTCGTCTCGTTCGAACGCGTTACCAGCGTTCAGCGCGCGGCTGCGGCCTGCCCGTGCCGCCGTCGCGCTGCCACGGCCTTGCTCCGCCGCGATTGGCCGGGCGGCCCGCCGGCCGTCCCGTGCCGCCAGAGAAGGAACGTTGCGGTTCCATGCCGGAGATCGTATGGATCGCCAGCGTCGCACCGGTGAAGCGTTCGATGCGGGACAGGGTCTCGCGATCGGCGCGCGACGCGAAGGACACAGCGATACCCGAAGCACCGGCCCGGCCGGTGCGGCCGATGCGGTGGACATAATCCTCGGCCGAGCGCGGCAGGTCGAAATTGATGACGTGTGTGATGTCGCGCACGTCGATACCGCGGGCGGCAACGTCGGTCGCCACCAGCAGACGGACTTGGCCGGTGCGCAGACGCTGAAGGGTGCGGTTGCGCTTGGACTGATCCATGTCGCCGTGCAGGGCGGCGGCGGCATGGCCGGCGGCGCTCAGCTCCTCCGCCAGTGCGTCGGCGTCGCGCTTGGTGGCGGCGAAGATGATCGCCTTGCCGACCTCGCCCTGGCCGGCGAAGTGCATCAGCAGCCGGCGCTTGTGCTCCATGTCGTCGGTGTGGTGCAGGCGCTGTTCCACGTTGATCGCGGTCGCCTGGCTCTGGACAGCGACGCGTTCCGGGTTGCGCAGCAGCTTGCCGGCGAGCTGGCTCATGCGGCGGTCCAGCGTCGCCGTGAACAGCAGCGTCTGGCGGCTGGCCTTGCAGGCGTCAGCGATCCTCTCGACGTCATCGAGGAAGCCCATGTCCAGCATGCGGTCCGCCTCGTCGAGGATCAGCACCTCGACGGCGCTGAGGTCGATGCGCTGCCGTTCGATGTGGTCGATCAGGCGGCCGGGGGTCGCCACCACGACATGCACCGGGCGCGACAGCGTGCGAAGCTGCTCACCGTACGGCATGCCGCCGACCACGTCGATGATGTTCATGCGCAGCGGCTTGGCATATTTGCGCGCCGCCTGGGTGACCTGGCTGGCCAGTTCACGCGTCGGGGCAAGCACGAGGATGCGTGGCGCGGCAACCGCGGGAGGGGGCAGTTCGGCAACGCGGGTCAGGGCCGGCAGCATGAAGGCCGCGGTCTTGCCGGTGCCGGTTTCGGCGGTGGCGAGGATGTCGCGGCCGGCCAACGCCGGCGGGATGGCCGCCGCCTGAATGGGCGTCGGCGTGGTATAGCCATGCTCACCTAGAGCCTGGGCGATCTTGGAATGAATGCCGAGATCAGCAAACGTCTGTTCGGAAACGAAATCTTCGGACAAGGAGTGGGACCTTCCACACGCATGACGGCGCAAAGCGGACCACACCCCCGGTTGGGGAACGGTCAAGCGCCGGCGATCTCGCCAGGAGGAGGTCGAAAGAGGGAGTTGCGACTTGCTGAGGAGCGCGGCAGGGGGCCGCGCCAAGAAACCTACCGCGTCTCTCTCAAGAGACGGTTAAGCCTCCAGCGATCAATAACCGCAGAATAAGACATGACGCTATAATATCAAGATTATTCGGTGATCAGGAGCGAATCCTGACGCTTGTCAGCCATGTGCAGGCTTTTCCGCATAGGCAATGACAGCTTTGAACCGAATGATCGTAGTATCCTCATCATCTGTTTTTCATCTCCCGCCATCCGGCCCGGAGCCGTTCGGCGTCTGGGACGGATGGCTTTGGCGGTGCCGCCTGGACTCGACCTTCTCGACGCTGCGGACCGTCAGCGATTCCTGGCCTAGCGGGCATCGCGGGCGGCCTTCGCCTTCGCCTCCGCTGCCATGGCCACTTGGCGCGCGGCCTGCTCGGCGGTTTCCTGGGCCTCCAGCGCCTCACGGGCGGCCCGCTCAGCTTGTTCCGCTTGCAGGGCCTCCTGCTCGGCAGCCTTGCGGGCGTCGCGCGCCGCGTTGCGCTCGGCCTCGCGAGCCTCACGGCCGATGCGCACGGCTCGCCGAGTCTCTTCGCGTGCCGCGAAGGCCGGATCGCTCGCAGTCGATTGCGCCTTAAACTTTTCGAGCAGGGCCTCTTTCGAGCCCGCAGCCGTGCTCAGACGCTCGGAAACGCAGACATCAGCGATGGTGCGCATCCAGTGCACCAAGTGTCCTTCGAACGCCTCCCAACTGGCGAAGCGCCGCCCGGCGACAGCGTTCTTCTTGACGTAGCCGACACCGTTCTCGTCCTTGCCTTTGGTGCGCGCCCGATACGGCGCGCAGGCGAAAGCCCTAATAGCGGGCGAAGGCATGGAAGCGGTCGTTGAAGGTCACTTCCCGCGTTTCCCGATCGTGATGGGTGACCAGGGTCTTGGGATTGTCGATCAGCACCTCGTGCGGCACGCCCCCGAAGTGCCGGAAGGCGGTCTCCAGGCCGGTGATCCAGGCAGACTGCCGCTCGTGACGGAACACCGTGACGAAGTTGCGGCGCGAGTAGCCCAGTGTCGCGACGAACAGGTGAACCCGCATCCGCTCACCGCCGACCTCCACGGCGGTGGTGCCGAAGTCGATCTGCAACTGCTGCCCCGGCGCCGTCTCGAAACGCACCGTGGCTCGGCTCTCCGCCTCCAGATCCTGGCGCAATCCCTGGACGGCGCGCTCCACAGTGCGCAGCGACACTTGGACCCCATGCTCGTCCGCCAACTCTTGGCGGACGACGTCGGCATTGCCTCGATGTCGCCTGAAGCGCTCGCCGAGCCAATTCGTCAAGTCATCCAGTCGACCAGCCCGTCGCGGCGACCGGTAGGGGTGCCAACCACCACCACGCAAGTAACGCTTCACCGTCTTGCGATCGCACCCCAACTCCCGGGTGATCCGCTTCGTGCCCCAACCCAGGGCCTGCAACCGGATCATCGCCGTCACATCGTCTGGGGCCAGCATCACGTCCCTCCGATCCGTCGTCTCGGAGGAACTCAACGGTATCGTGACCTCGACCATTCTCTACCCCTCGATGTCGAAGGGGGGCCCTTTCCTCGGAGCAAACGCCGGAAAAAGGCGACGGCGCGTCTGGCGGCTTACAGCCGCAAGGCTGCCAACCGCCGCGCCGATGACCTGCACAAGCTGGCGGCGGACATCGTCGCCATCTTCGACCGCATCGCGGTCGAAGACCTCACCAGTCAAGGCCTGGCCCGCTCGATGCTGGCCAAGGATGTGTTGGACGCTGTGTGGGGCCTGTTGAGGGCGCTGATCGCTGACAAGGCCGAGAGAGCCGGTAAGCTGGTGGTCGCCGTCGATCCGCGCGGCACATCGCAAGAGTGCCCGTGCTGCGGCGCCAAGGTTAAAAAGACCCTGGCCGATCGCGTGCACCGGTGCCCGGACTGCGGTCTGGTCGAAGACCGCGACGTGGCGGCCGCGTCCGTCATCGAGTTCCGGGTCTTCGGACGCCAAGCGGGCGGGGTGCCGGGGAACTGGTCCGAGAAGCCGCCGCGCTTTAGCCGGCGGAGTGATCACGCCCCTTCCCTTCACCCGGACCGACGCATTCGGTCCCCCGTCCCTGTTGGACATCCGCGACCTGCGCACCTATTTCGTTACCCCTGACGGCACCGTGCACTCGGTGGACGGCGTGTCCTACCGCGTGGAGGCCGGCGAGACGCTCGGCGTCGTCGGCGAGTCCGGTTGCGGCAAGAGCGTCACCGTCATGTCGGTGCTGCGCCTGCTGCCCACGCCACCGGCACGCTATGCCGGGGGCGAGATCCGCTTTCGGGGCACCAACCTGCTCGACCTCTGCGAACGCGAGATGAGCCGGATTCGCGGCAACCGCATCTCGATGATCTTTCACGAGCCGATGACCTCGCTGACCCTGGTGCTGACCGTCGGGTGCCAGATCGCCGATCGGGAACGACGGGCCGGCGAGTATCCGTACCAGATGTCAGGCGGCATGCGACAGCGGGTGATGATCGCCCTGGCTCTGGCCTGCCATCCCGACCTGCTGATCGCCGACGAGCCGACGACCGCGCTCGACGTGACCATCCAGGCGCAAATCCTGGAATTGCTGTGCGACCTCCAGGCGAAGCTGGGCATGGGCATCGTCATGATCACGCATGATTTGGGCGTGGTGGCCGAATTCTGCGATCGCGTGGTGGTGATGTATGCGGGCCGCAAGGTGGAGGAAGCGCCAGTCGCCGACCTGTTCGAACGGCCGCTGCATCCCTACACCCGCGTACTGATGGCTTCCATGCCGTCTCTTCAGGGGCCTTCGCTCCAGAGAAGGGGAGGGCGGCTGGCCGAAATCCCTGGCATGGTTCCGGCCCCGCAGGAGCTGGGCACCGGCTGCGCCTTCGCTCCCCGTTGCCCGCCTGCCACCGAGTGGTGCCCGGCTTCACCGCCGCCGCTCCCGATCACGGCGTCGCCTGCTTCGAGGCCGCGTCGGCCCGTACCAGCCCGTCGCCCTGCATCGCCACGCCGGAGCCCGCACATGATCCCGCACCCGAATCCGGACTTTGCAGCGAAGCAGTCCGCATCGCCCCTTCTCAATGTGTCGGACCTGACCAATCAATTCCATGTCGGCGGCAAAGCCGGGCAGGGCAGGCGGGGTGAAGGCTGTGGATGGGGTGTCCTTTACCCTGAACCGCGGTGAAGCGCTGTCCTTGGTCGGAGAATCCGGCTGCGGCAAGACCACGACCGGCAAGTCGGTGCTGCGGCTGATCGAACCCACCGCCGGATCCGTCCGTTTGAAGGAGGTGGAATTGCTGACTCTTGCGCCGTCACGGATGCGTGCGCATTGCCGTGACATGCAGATCATTTTCCAGGATCCCTACGCCTCCTTGAACCCGCGCCTGTCGGACTCCGCGATCGTGGCGGAGCCAATGCGCAACTTCGACGATCCGGCATGGCGCGGAGCGGGCGCGCTCCGCGACCGACTGGCCTGGCTGTTCGCCAAGGTCGGCCTGCGGCCGGAGGCGATGGCCAAGCTCCCCGGCGAGTTCTCCGGCGGTCAGCGCCAGCGGTTGGGGATCGCGCGGGCGCTGGCGCTGAACCCCAAGCTGATCGTCTGGGACGAGCCGGTGTCGGCTCTGGATGTCTCGGTGCAGGCCCAGGTGGTCAACCTGCTGATGGATCTGCAGGCGGAGTTCGGCATCACGAACCTGTTCGTTGCGCACGACCTCGCCGTGGTCCGCCACATCAGCCATCGGGTTGCGGTGATGTGTCTGAGGCGCATCGTCGAGATCGTGGAGTGCGAGACGCTGTTCACCGACCCGCAGCACCCCTACACCAGGATGCTGCTGTCGGCGGCGCCGGTCCCCGTACCACGCGCACCCTCCCGATCGGCGATCCGCCGAGCGCGATAACCCCCCCGGCCGGCTGGCGATTCCACCCCCGCTGCCCAATGGCCGGCCCGATCTGCCGGGAGACGACACCGCCGCTCGCCCCTCGGGGATCGGCGACGGATGTGTCGCATCGGGTGGCCTGCCATCTCGCATCGTGAACCGCGCCGACATCGGCGGTGGTCGCATGGAACCTCAGCCGGCGGCGATCGCAGCGGCGAAGCTGCGGTAGCTGTGCAGCGGGCGTCGCAGCAGGCCGGTCAGACGTTCGACGTCGCCGGCATCGGGGATCATCCCGTCGCTGACATAGCGCTCGGCCATCAAACGCATCTCATAGGCGGTCCATTTCGGCATGAAGGACGCCATGGTCTGCTCGAACCCGCTGGGATCGTCGCCGCCATAGACCACGGTGCGGCCCAGCAGATCGGACCAGATCGCGGCCACCTGCGGTCCGGTCAGCGTGTCAGGGCCAACCAGATTGATGGTCTCGACCGGCAGTTTGCCCGGCGCCCGGTCACGACGGATCAGCTCGATGGCCGCGACTTCCGCGATGTCCCGCGCATCGACCATGGCGACGCCCCTGCTACCGATCGGCATTGGGTAGACACCGTGATTGAGGACGACGTCCTTGATCATCACCTCGTTGTCGATGAAGTAGGTCCGGCGCAGGATGGTGGCGCTGAAGCCCATCTGGTCGAGCATGCGCTCGGCGCCGAACTTCACCGCGAAATGCGGCACATTCACCGCGCGATCGGCTTCGAACACCGACAGATAGACGACCCGCTCGACACCCGCCTCGCGGGCGATGTTCAGGGTGATGAGCGCCTGGGTGAATTCATCGCCGGTGACGGCATTCAACAGGAACAGGGTGCGGACACCGCGGAAGGCGGCACGCAGCGCATCGATGTCCAGCATGTCGCCCTGGGCGACCTCCACCCCGGCGGGGAAGGCGGCCTTCGACGGGTCGCGGGTCAGCACGCGCACGTCGGCACCGCGCTTCGCCAGCTGGTCGACGACATGGCTGCCAACGCGGCCGGTGGCTCCGGTAATGAGGATGGTCATGGGGATCACTCCGGTTTCGGTGTCAGAAGATGTCCTTGACAATAGCGATCCACAGCAGGTCCGATAGACACCGGATTTGGACGGACCGTCTCACTGGTGGAACGGATGGACCTGCTTGCCCTGGCCGATTTCAATCTGGTCGCCCGCCATGGCGGGTTCGGTAAGGCCGCGCGTGCAGCCGGGCGTCCCAAGGCGACTCTGTCGCGGCGGGTGGCCGAGTTGGAGGCGAGCCTCGACCTGCGTCTGTTCGAGCGGGGCACCCGTTCACTGAAACTCACGGCGGAGGGAAGTGCCCTGTTCGAGCGGACGGGCGTATTGCTGACCGAGCTTGACGAGACGGCGAAGGCCATTGCGTCGGGTGGCCAGAGCCCCCGCGGCCGGTTGCGGATCAGCGCGCCGCTGCTGTTCTCGCAGACCGCGATGGGGAAGCTGGCGGCGGGATTTATGCGCAAATACCCTGAGGTCCGGCTTGAGGTCACCACGGAAGACCGCGCCGTTGACATGATCGAAGAAGCCTATGATCTGGTCATCCGCGTCAATCCGAACCCCGAAGAGAGCCTTGTCGGCCGCATCTTCCTTCGTGACCGGATGGTCGTGGTGGCGAGCCCTGACCAGCCGCCCCCCGCCGGCCACGATGCCGTCCCCGCGGTCACCCGTGGATCGCTGGGCCAACGCGAACTCTGGGAAGTGACGACATCGTCCGGACCATCGAGCATCGCGGTCGAACCCGTCCTCAGCCTTTCCTCGTTCGTCATGATCCGCGATGCGGTTCGCCTGGGTGTGGGAGCGGCCCGCCTGCCGCTGTCGCTCGCCAGCCCCGATCTGGCCGCCGGCAGGCTGGTGAACTGGGGCGATGTGACCGGGCACGAGACGGCGCTGTGGGTGCTCTATCCGACACGGCGGCTGCTCAACGCCCGCGTTTCCGCCTTTCTCGATTATTTGAAAGCGGCCTTTCCGCAAGGGACCGCCGACGAACTCGCGGCCTATGTCGAGGGGTGAAGGGAAGGCTGTCCGGCCTTCGGTCCTTCGCGGTGGCGCCGGACATGGTCAATCAGGGCGCGGAGCTTGGGCGTCACCGTGCGCCGGCTCGGGAAATACAGGAAGAATCCGGCGAAGGGCGGCAGCCAGTCGTCGAGGATCGAGACGAGTTCCCCGCGTTCGAGATAGGGTTGGAACGTCTCTTCCATGCCGAAGGTGATGCCGGCGCCGGCGAGCGCCGTGCGCAGCATCAGCAGCATGTCGTTGGTGGTGATCTGCGGTTCCACCGACACGTCGAAGGCGCGCCCGTCTTTCTCGAACTCCCAGCGGTAGGGTGCGGTATCCGGCTGCGGCCGCCAGCCGATGCAGCGGTGGCGGACGAGATCGCGCGGGTGTTCCGGCGTGCCATGGCGCACCAGATAGCTTGGCGTCGCCACCGCGATCTGGCGCTGGTCGCCGGTCAGCGGCACTGCGATCATGTCGCGCTCGATCACTTCGCCCAGCCGCACGCCGGCGTCGAAACCGGCGGCGACGATGTCGAACTCCAGATCCGTCACCGTCACGTCGAGCGTGACGCCGGGATACGCTTCGCTGAAGGAGGCGATCAGCGGTCCGGACAGGAACCGCTCGGCGATCGAGGTGACGGCGATCCGCAGCAGACCGCGGGGCTCCTCCGCCGAACCGGACGCCGCGTCGATGGCGCCCGCGATCTCGGCCAGCGGGGCGGAGACCTGTGCCAGGAACCGCTCGCCGGCCTCGGTCAGCCGAACGCTGCGGGTGGTACGCAGGAAAAGCGCCTGCCCGAGAGCGGCCTCCAGCCGCTGCACGCCCTGGCTGACCGCCGAGCGCGTCACGCCAAGGCGGTCGGCAGCCGCACGGAAATTGCCGGTCTCCGCCACCGCGGTGAACAAGGTCAACAGGTTCAGGTCGATCTGCATTGGTTAGCCGCTCTAACCACACTGTCCAATTCTTAGCAAGTTATCTCGACAGCGGTCCAATGCCACCTTCCGGGCATGGATGGCGGGCGCACAAATCGCTCCGCCGGATTTATGGAGACCGCAATGACCAACCTGCCAAACGCATACGATCTGACCGGCAAGGTGGCGCTGGTAACCGGCGCCCGCCGCGGCATCGGGCGCGCCGTGCTCGACCTGCTGCGGGCTCGTGGCGCGCGGATCGTCGCGTCCGACCTGTCGGACGAGCTCCGGTCGCTCGACTCCGCCGACATCGCCACGCTGGTCGGCGACGTGTCCGACGAGGAGCTTGCGCGGCGCTCGGTCAATCTTGCCCGCAAGCGCTTCGGCCGGCTCGACATCGTCGTCTGCAATGCCGGGCGCACCCTGAACAAGCCGCTGAGTGAGACCTCGGTTGAGGAATACGATCGAATCTTTCAGATCAACGCCCGCGGCGCCTTCGTCACCATCCGCGCTGCGGTCCCGCTGATGGAGGAGGGCGGCGGCGGTGCCGTCGTCATCAACTCCTCGCTGTCGGCGACGACGGCCTTCCCGACGCAGGCCGCCTACGCCTCGTCCAAGGCGGCATCGGCGCAGCTCGCCCGCATCGTTGCCGTCGAATACGGCCGCCGCGGCATCCGCTGCAACGTGGTCCTGCCCGGCGTCATCGACACCGACATCATGGAGGGCGTGGTCGAGAACGGCCGCGAGATGCTGCGGAGCTTCGGCGACGCCCACCCGGTCGGGCGCATCGGCCGCCCGGAGGAGGTGGCCGAGGCCATCGCCTTCCTGGCTTCGCCGGCCTCCAGCTTTATCACCGGCGCACAGCTCTTCGTCGACGGTGGCTACACGGCGCAGTGACCGCCGCAATCAATGAATGACAGGAGACATCCATGACCATCGATCAGGTCGTTCTCATCAGCGGTGCTTCCAGCGGCATCGGCGAAGCCACCGCGCGCGTCCTTGCCGAAGCCGGCGCCACCCTGATGCTGGGCGCGCGGCGCACCGACCGGCTCGACACGCTCGTCCGGGAAATCACGGCGAAGGGCGGCAGGGCCGCCGCCCGCGCCCTCGACGTCACCGACCGCGCCAGCACGGAGGGCTTCGTCGCCGAGGCGCGCGAACGCTTCGGCCGGATCGACGTCCTCGTCAACAATGCCGGCGTGATGCCGCTGTCCCCGCTCGCCTCGCTGAAGGTCGAGGAATGGGACCGCATGATCGACGTCAACATCCGCGGCGTTCTCCACGGCATCGCGGCGGTCCTGCCGGTCATGGAGGCGCAGGGGAGGGGGCACGTCGTCAACATCGGCTCGGTCGGCAGTTTCGAGGTGGTGCCGACCTCCGCCGTCTACAGCGCGACCAAATTCGCGGTGCGGGCGATCACCGACGGTTTGCGCCAGGAAAGCGAAACGATCCGCACGACCTGCATCTATCCAGGCGTGACCCGCTCCGAACTCGCCGACACCATCACCGACGAAACGGCTGCCCGGGCGATGGTGGAGTACCGCCGCAACGCGATCGAACCGGAAGCGATCGGGCGGGCCGTCCTCTTCGCCATCGAACAGCCGCGGGACGTCGGGGTCAACGAGATCACCGTCCGCCCTGCGATCCGGAGTTAGGGGCAGGGCAGGGCGATTCATCAACCACTCGTCTCTGACGTGACTCCGTCGTCCGTCCCCCGACAGGCTGCGAGCACCTGTCCGCGCAACCAGCGGTGGGCCGGGTCGGCGTCCTGACGCGGGTGCCACATCTGGGTCACCGTGACATCCCTCATGGGCACCGGGAGCGGGAAGGTGGCGATCCCGGCTATGCCGGAGGCGACCTGCCGCTCCGACACCAGGGCGACGAGGTCCGACGCGCGGACGATCGCCAGGGCGGCCGGGAAGCTCGGCACCACGGCGACCACCTTGCGGGAGAGGCCGAGGACGGCGAGGGCATCATCCACCTGATCCCTCGGCCGGCCGCTACGCGAGGTGACCACATGGCCGCAGGCGGCATATCGGTCGGCCGTCACCGGCTCCCGCAGCATCAGCGGATGGCCGTCCCGCACGGCGCCGACCAGCCGGTCGCCGATCAGTTTCTGCACCTTCAACTCGGGCGCGGTTTCCGCATGGGCGCCGATCTCCAGATCGATGCGGCCATCGCGAAGCGCCTGCACACCCCGATCCGTCCTCGGGGCGAACCGCAGCAGAACGCCCGGCGCTTCGGCGGTGACCCGGCTGACCAGCCGGGCGGCGAAGACCTCGATGAAGCTTTCGCTGGCGCGCAGGGTGAAGGTGCGTTCCAGCCCGGCAATGTCGATCGCCGCCGCCGGGCGCAGCACAGCGCGCACCTCGTCGGCAAGATCATGCACCCGCGCCCGCAGTTGGATGGCCCGCGGTGTCGGGACCAGCCCGCGTCCGGCCCTGACGAGCAGCGGATCCCCGGTGGCGTCCCGCAGGCGCGCCAGTGTGCGGCTCATGGCGGAATCGCTGAGACCGAGCCGCCGGGCGGCATTGACCACGCTGCCTTCCGCAAGCAGCGCGTCGAGCGCGACAAGGAGGTTGAAATCGGGATCGGCCATGGGCGGAAACGCTAACACATGGCGTTCCATGCAGGAATACTCTGCATGGGTTGCGTCTACCGCCATGTCGCGGCGTCGCCATACTGGTCTCCAAGACTTCCTGGAGATATCCGATGCCCCAATTTACCGTCGCGCGGCCGGCCGCTTCCCCACTGTCGGAGGGGCTGTCGGGCTTCCGTCGCGTCGCCGCCGTCGCGTCCATCCTGACGGCGATCGTGCTCGTCGTGCTCGATGGCGCCGTCGTCAACATCGCCCTGCCGACCATCGCCGACACGCTGGGCGTCGCGCCGGCCGAGTCCGTCTGGATTGTCACCGGCTACCAACTGGCGCTCGTGGTCGCGCTGTTGCCGGCGGGTGCCCTCGGCGAGAGCCTGGGGTACCGCAAGGTGTTCGCCGGTGGCGTGCTTTTGTTCACCGCCGCCTCGGCCGGCTGCGCCCTGGCGCCGACGCTTCCCTGGCTGGTCGCCGCAAGGCTGATGCAGGGCCTGGGCGGCGCCGCGGTGATGTCGCTCGCCGTCGCATTGCTGCGCTTCGTCTATCCGCCGCGGCTGCTGGGGGCCGCCATCGGCTGGAATGCCCTGGTCATCGCCCTGTCGTCGGCGGCGGGGCCGACCGTCGGGGCGGCCATCCTCGCCGTCGCCCCCTGGCCATTGCTGTTCGCCGTCAACATTCCGATCGGCGCCATCGTGCTGCTGACCGCACGCGCATTGCCCGCGGTCGAGGGGGTAAAGCGCCGGATCGACCCCGTCAGCGTCGTCCTCAACGCCGGCTTCTTCGTGGCACTGGTGATGGGAGCCGAGACAGTCGCGTCCCGGGTCGAGGCGGGCGGCGCGCTGCTGCTGGTCGCGGTGCTCTGCCTTGCCGGCCTGATCCGGCGGGAACATGGGCAGGAGGCGCCGCTGATCCCCCTCGACCTGCTGCGGGTGCGCTCCTTCCGCCTGTCGGTGGTCGCCTCCATCCTCTGCTTCACGGGGCAGATGGCGAGCACCGTGGCGCTGCCCTTCTACCTGCAGAACGGGCTGGGGCAGGACGCCTTCACCGCCGGTCTGTTCATGGTGCCCTGGCCGCTTGCGACCGCCGTCGCGGCGCCGGTCGCGGGCCGGCTTTCCGATCGCCTGCCGACCGGCTGGCTGTGCGCCGCCGGCGGCCTGCTGCTCGCCGCCGGCCTCGCTCTGTCGGCATTCTGGCCGCTCCAGCGCGATCCGCTGCCTCTGCTGGCCTTCATGGTGATCAGCGGCTTCGGTTTCGGCCTTTTCCAGACTCCCAACAACCGCAACATGCTGCTCACGGTGCCGAAGGAGCGCAGCGGTGCGGCCGGAGGGATGCAGGGCACCGCAAGGCTGGTCGGGCAGACCGCCGGTGCGGTGACCATGACGCTGCTCTTTTCCCTGATTTCCAGCCCGGTGGAGGCGCCCCGGATCGGGCTTGCCGTGGCGGCCGTCCTCACCCTGGCGGGCGGCGTCGTAAGCCTGCTCCGCGTGCCGGCGGACGTTGAAACGGCCCAGCCGTTTCTATCGGCAAAGGTCGGCGTCAGAAGCCGAAATGGCTGAGACCGGGATGATCGTCGGGCCGGCGGCCGAGCGGCCAATGGAACTTGCGCTCCGTCTCGGCGATCGGGTGTTCGTTGATGCTGGCGTGCCGGGCGCGCATCAGCCCATCCTCGGCGAATTCCCAGTTCTCGTTGCCGTAGGCACGGAACCACTGGCCGCCGTCGTCGTGATATTCGTAGGCGTAACGCACGGCGATTCGGTTCCCGGCAAAGGCCCAAAGCTCCTTGATCAGCCGATAGCTAAGCTCCTTGTTCCACTTCCGGGTCAGGAAGGCTTGGATTTCGGCGCGTCCGGTCACGAACTCGGCGCGGTTCCGCCACCGGCTGTCCTCGGTGTAGGCGAGAGTGACCTTCGCCGGATCGCGTCTGTTCCAGCCATCCTCGGCGAGCCGGACCTTCTCGATGGCGGACGCTTCGGTAAAGGGGGGAAGCGGCGGACGGGACATGGCAGGTTCCTTCGGGTTGGATGAAGAAGGGGCGGGCGAACCGGGCGGTACGCCCCGATGCAGGATCCCGTGGACGGGATCGTTGCCGTTCCCCATTGCCAGACTGCTGCATCCGCAGGACGGCGGGAATGACTGGACTTGGCATTTCATTATTGCGTTCGATGAAATGATCCCCCGGTCGCACTGGCGATCATCCATACGGGGAATCGCGTATTCCGGTGGATCGGCTGCTGCCCGATGATCGGTGACGACCAGGACGCGTGCAAAAACAATGCGGAAGCCGGCCGTTCATGCCGCTTCCCGCATGCGCCGCTCCATGCCCCGTCACGCGGTGAGACCGAGATGATTGAACAAGCTGGCGCGAAGGCTGACAGGACCCCCGCACGGGCGTCGCCCGGTTCCAACGCGTTCTTTTACCTGTGAGTTTTTGCTATATGATGCATCATTGCGGTGCAGAGGCGGGCGAAGTCCCACTCCGGCCGCCCTGTGTTTCCGTATCCCGCATCTTGGCCGACAACACTGCGCAGGAGAGTTCCCAATGCCGTCATCCCCGCTGCCGATCTCGTCCGTTGCGGTGCTTGGCTGCGGACTGATCGGGCAGAGTTGGTCGGCGCTGTTTCTGGCACATGGGCTGGATGTGGTTGCCTGGGATCCCGACGGCGGCGTTCTGGCCGCCCTGCCGGAACGCGTGGAGCCGCTGCTCGGGCAATTGCGGGCGCTCGGGCCCACGACCGCCCGGCCCGGCCGCCTGTCCGTCGCGTCATCGGTCGCCGAGGCTGTGCGGAATGCGGCGTGGATTCAGGAGAACGCGCCCGAGAAAACCGCCATCAAGCATGCACTCTATGCCGAGGTGGAGGCTGCGGCTGCGCCCGACGCGGTGATCGCCAGCAGCACCTCCTCGCTGACCTGGACCGATCTGGCGGCAGGCGTGGCGCGGCGTGACCGTTTCATCACCGCCCATCCCTTCAATCCGCCGCATTTGATGCCGCTGGTCGAACTGTTCGCCGACGATGCGGAGACGCTGGGCCGCGCCGAGACCTTCTACCGCGGCGTCGGCCGCGTGACGGTGGCGCTGAAGAAGGATGCCGTGGGCCACATCGCCAACCGTCTGGCCTCCGCCCTGTGGCGCGAAGCGGTGAACATCGTTGCGGAGGGCATTGCCGATGTCGCCGACGTCGATGCCGCGCTCGTGCATGGTCCCGGCCTGCGCTGGTCGGTGATCGGTGCCCACATGGCCTATCATCTGGGCGGCGGACCCGGCGGCATCGCCCACTACCTCGACCATCTCGGGCCGAGCCAGGAACGACGCTGGGCGACTCTCGGCACCCCGAGCCTGACGCCCGAAGTCTGCCGTCTGCTGGTCGACGGCATCGCACAGGAAGCCGCCGGCCGCTCCGTCGCCACGCTGGAGGGCGAACGCGACCGCGGGCTGATGCTGGCGCTGGCCGCCCGGCGGAAGGCCGGGGAGGGAGAAAGCGCGTGAATGCAGAGACGACCGCCTGTGCCCGCTGACGGGGCCCCTCCCCCCGCACTGGAGAGGAGCCCCGCCACCGGTCATGCCACCCGCTTTTCGCGGAAGGCTTCGATGGTGCGCATGACGCCACGCAGTTCGGCCAGACCCTTCAAACGCCCGACGAAGGAATAGCCGGGGTTCATCGTCTGGCCGATGTCATCGCCCAGCAGATGGCCGTGATCGGGGCGCATCGGGATCTGGGCGTCGGCGCGGCCGGTCCGCTTGCGGCGGGCCTCCTCGTCGATGATTGCCGCGGCCACGCCGATCAGGTCGGTGTCGCCGCCGAGATGGTCGGCCTCGTAGAAGGAGCCGTCGGGCTCGTGCGTGGTGTTGCGCAGATGGACGAAATGGATGCGCGGGGCGAACTCCTTCGCCATCGCCACCAGATCATTCTTTGGGTTGGACCCGAAGGAGCCCGTGCACAGGGTGAGGCCACAGGCCTCCTGCGGTACGGCGTCGAACAGCGCCCGGACATCCTCGGCGGTGGACATGACACGCGGCAACCCGAAGATGGGGAAGGACGGGTCGTCGGGGTGGATGCACAGCCGCACCCCCTCTTCCTCGGCGACGGGCGTGATCTCGCGCAGGAACTCGATCAGGTTGGCGCGCAGATCCTCCACGCCGATCTGCTGGTACAGCTCCAGCATGCCGCGGAAGCTGTCGCGGTCATAGGCGAAGTCGCGGGCCGGCAGCCAGTCGATCAGGTTGCGCTCCAGTTCCGCCACCTGCTCCGCCGTCATCGCCTCGAACCGCGCCTTGGCGGCGGCGATGTGGGCGGGAGCATAGCTGGCCTCCGCATTGCGGCGCTTCAGCACGAACAGGTCGTAGGCGGCGAAATCGACGCTGTCGTAGCGCAGTGCATAGCCGCCGTTCGGCAGCCGGTGCATCAGGTTGGTCCGGCTCCAGTCGGTGATGACCATGAAGTTGTAGCAGATCACCGGGATACCGGCGCGGGCGACATTGCGGATCGACTGCTTGTAATTGTCGATCTTGGTGCGGTAGTCGCCGGTGCGGGTCTTGATCTCTTCGCCGACGCCGATGCTTTCCACCACCGCCCAGGTCAGGCCGGCGGCCTCGACCATTGCGCGGCGCTTCTGGATCTCCTCAGGAGTCCAGACGCTGCCCTGATTCATGTGGTGCAGCGCCGTGACAATGCCGGTCGCACCGGCCTGACGGGCCTTCTCCAGAGTGACGGGATCGTCCGGGCCGAACCAGCGCCAGGTTTCCTGCATGATGGGGTCCTTTCAAAGTCGGGTGCGGTGGCGGGGTTGATGGCCGCCGCAAGTCATGGGGTGGCGAGGACGGCGGTCAGCGTCTTGCGGACGCCGACATTCATCAGGCTGTCGAGATGGCGAACGACCTCCCTGCGGAAGGTGTTTTCGGCCACCAGTTCGGGTGCGAAGATATCCTCGATGGCGAACAGATCCGCCGCCAGCTCGCCCGCATCACCGGAATGGGCGCGGGCGATGCGGGTCAGCGCCGCCGCCCTCGGGTCGGCAACCGTGTAGGCGTTGCCGGCCTCGTCCTTTTCCAGCAGGAAGCGCATCCAGGCGGCGACGGCCAGCGGGATCACGGCCGGTGCCTTGCCGGCGGCGAACAGCTCTCGCGCCGGTTCCAGCAGGCGCGGCGGCAGCTTCTGCGAGCCGTCCGACGAGATCTGGATGGTGCGGTGGCGGATGCCGGGATTGCGGAAGCGCGCTTCCAACGCCGCCGTGTAGCCGGGGATATCGGTTCCCGGCACCGGCGGCAGCGTGGGGATGAGGTCGGATGCCCACAGACGGTGCATGACGGCCGGCATCTGCGGATCGGCCATGGCGTCGGCAATGGTCTCGATCCCGGCGATCACCGACAGGTAGGCCAGCAGCGAATGGGCGCCGTTCAGGCAGCGCAGCTTCATCAGCTCGAACGGATGGACGTCCTCGACCAGGATGGCGCCGGCTTTCTCCCAGGCCGGGCGGCCCAGCGGAAAGCGGTCCTCGATGACCCACTGCTTGAAGGGCTCGCTCACCACCGGCCAAGCATCGTCGCAGCCGGTCGCTACCTCCACCGTGGTGCGGTCGGCGTCCTGGGTGGCGGGGGTGATGCGGTCGACCATCGTGCAGGGGAAGCTGACTTGGCCCGCGATGTAGGCGGCAAGCTCCGGATCGCGCAGCTCGGCATAACGCACGACGATGCCACGCACCTTGACACCGTTCTGGGCGAGGTTGTCGCAGACCAGCACGGTGAAGGGTGGCACTCCGGCGGCGCGACGGCGGCGGATCGCTTCCGCCAGCAGGCCGGGGACGCTGCGCGGATTGGCGGGGTCGGCGAGGTCGGCGCGGATCAGCGGATGCGCCTCATCCAGCGACCCGGTGGCGGCATCCTGGCAATAGCCCTTTTCCGTGACCGTCAGGGTGACGATCCGGATGTCCGGCTTCGCCATCAAGGCCAACACCTCGTCCAACTGGTCTGCGGTCGCCAGTGCGTCGAGGAAGGAGCCGACGACGCGCAGCCGGTCGCGGTTCTCCTCGCGCACCAGCAGGGTGTAGAGGCAATCCTGCGGCTTCAGCGCGTCGCGGATCGCGGGGGACAGCGGGTCGACACCGACGATGCCCCAGCTCCGGTCACCGGTCGCCAGCACATCGTCGGTGTAGGTGGCGAGATGGGCGCGGCAGAAGGCGCCGAGGCCGATATGGACGATGCCCGGCGTCACCGCGGCGCGGTCGTAGGCGGGACGCTGGACGGTCAGGGGCAGGCGGTCAATGGTGGCAGTGGATAGGCGGGTTCGTGAAGGACGGGCCGCCAGCAGGGCGGTGTTCGCGTCGGGCATGATGGGCTCCGGTTCGCGGCGGTCGCTGCGGTCTCCCCGTCCGCTGCCCGGCGGGCAGCGCGGGTGGCCGGTGCACCGTCATTCGGTAAAACTGTTGGTCGCTGGTGAGGGCTCCGGGGCGGGGCGCCCCGGAGTGGCGAGGTGGAGTCCAGGCGAGGTCAGACCTCGATCCCGGCCGGGGTCTTGCCCGATCCGGTCTTCGGCAGGATCAGGTGCATGATCGCCAGACCGACGAGGTAGAGCACCGATGCGATGCCGAACAGCACCTGATAGTTGCCGTTGGTCGCATCCAGCAGGCGACCGACGCCCATCGACACGAACATGCCGACGAAATAGGCGCAGAAGCCGCCGATGCCGACCACCGAACCCACCGCATTGCGCGGCATGGTGTCGGACACGATGGTGTAGACGTTGGCCGAATAGCCTTGGTGGGCGGAGGCGGCGATGCCGATCAGCAGAACGGCCAGCCACATGTTGGACACGGTCGAGGCGAAGAACACCGGCAGCACGCACAGGCCGCAGACCAGGAAGGTCAGCTTGCGGGCGCGCAGGGGCTTCATGCCGCGCTTGATCAAGTGGGAGGAGAACCAGCCGCCGCCGACGCTGCCGAAATCCGCCATGGTGTAGATGATGATCAGCGGCAGCATCGCCCCGAACAGGTTGACGCCATACTGCTTGTTCAGGAAACCCGGGACCCAGTTCAGGTAGAACCACCAGACGGGCGCCGAGAAGCAGGTGCCGACGATGTTCGCCCAGGTGCCACGATAGCTCAGCAGCTTGATCCAGGGGATGTTCTCCTGCGGCTGGACGGGATCGCTGCGGATATAGGCCAGCTCCTCCGCCGTCAGCTTCGGATGGTCTTCCGGCTTGCGGTAGATCAGCAGCCAGGCGATGACCCAGAAGAAGCCGATGCCGCCGGTGACCAGGAAGGCCGCCTGCCAGCCGTAGGCGACGAGCAGGATCGGTACCAGGATCGGCGCCACGACCGCGCCGACGTTGGAGCCGGCGTTGAAGATGCCGGTGGCGAGCGCCCGTTCCTTGGCTGGGAACCACTCCGACACCGCCTTGATCGAAGCCGGGAAATTGCCGCCCTCGGTCAGGCCCAGGCCGGCGCGCGCCACCTTGAAGCCGAAGACGCTGCCCATGAAGGCATGAACGCAGGCGAAGAAGCTCCAGCCGGCGACCGCGGCTGGCAGGCCGATGCGGATGCCGATCTTGTCCATCAGTCGGCCGCAGCCGACATAGCCGAAGGCGTAGGCCAGCGAGAAGGCGGCGACGATGTCGCCGAAGTCGGACTCGGTCCAGCCCATGTCGCCCATCAGCGTGGACTTCAGCAGGCCCAGGACCTGCCGGTCCATGTAGTTGATGGTTGTCGAGAAGAAGAGCAGGCCGCAGATGGTCCAGCGATAGCGGCCGATGGCCTTGCTTACCGTGACCGCCGCTTTGCCCGCCGCGTTGCCGATGCCGCCGGCCTTGTGGACCGGTCCCGCCGACTGGCCGGGTGGGGCGTCGGCAATAGTCTGTTCGCTCATGATTGGCATCTCCAGCCAGGACGCACACCGCCGCCGGACACTGCGCAGGATCTGCGCACCGGTTCCGGTCCATCAGAGGTCTTGGCCCAATATTTCAGGGGCACCGATGGGCAGGCGCGGGAACCGGTTATCCGGGTTTCCCGCGGCACCACCGGGCGGCGGTCGCACGTTTCAGCACTGTTTCCTGGAGCAGTCCGGCCATCGTCGGGAGCGGTGCCGCTTCGGGACCGTTCGTGGCGTTGCATACTACCATTCCAGTTGCTGGTATGGTAGTTGAGCCTTTGGCTGAGGGTCAACCGCGGCGTCTGCGGCATTTCGTCAGGTCAGGTCCCGCACGCCATCCGTGACGATGTCGATCAGCCGTTCCGCCAGAGGATCGAGCGTCGCATCCTTCCGGTAGATCGCGAGGTTTATCGAGGGAAGCGGAGGCAGGCCCTGGGTCCCTTCCTCCACCACGCGAACGCCGGACGACAGGCCGATCGGCGTCCGCAGGGTGAGTCCCAGCCCCGCTTCGACGCCGGCCCACAATCCCGAAAGGCTGGGGCTCGTCAGTGCGATGCGCCATGCCCGGCCGGCACGGTCGAGCGCCGCCGTGCCGACGTGCCGGAACCAGCAGCCGTCATCGAAGGAAACCAGCGGCAGCGCTCCGTCCTCGGATGTTGGCATCGCCATGCCGGTGCCGGGCGCGATCCAGCGGACGGGAAGAGTGGCGATGTCGGTCTTGAACGGCGCCGCCGCCCCATTGTCCCAGGCGAGGGCGAAGTCCAGTTGCCCCCGCACCACCCGGTCGAGCAGATCGTTGTTGCGGCCGACACGCGCCTCGATCCGGACCTTGGGATGCGCGCGGGCAAAGCGGCCGAGCGCCGCCGGCAACAGCTTTTCCGCAAAATCCTCCTGCATGCCGACCCGCAGCCACCCTTCCGACGTCATGCCGTGAAGAGCGGTGACGGCCTCGTCATTGAGGTCGAGCAGGCGCCGGGCGTAGGCGAGCATGGTCTCCCCCGCCTCGGTCAGGGCAAGGCCCCGACCGGCCTTGCGAAAGATCGGCACGCCGGCCTGTTCCTCGAGCTTCCTGATCTGTGCGCTTACGGCCGAAGTCGAGCGGCCCAGCCGGTCCGCGGCCTTGGCAAAACTGCCGAGGTCCATACCGGTGACGAAGCTGCGCAGCACGTCGAGATCGAAGATCACCTTGCTCACGGCCAACAGTCCTGATTTTCGGGATCAATGGTACAGATAATCCTGATTATCAGAATGATTGTGGCGCGGTATCAGCAAGGAGGCAAGCACAAGCGACATCGAGGCTTCTGGACATGACGACGACCAGTGACGAACGGGGCCAGCGGGCCTCATTGCGAAATTTCGGCGGCGCCGGTGCCGGTAGGGAATCCACCGACAAGGCCACCGGCAAGGACTCCCATCGCTGGAAGGTGCTGGGGGTCGGGGTGGCTGCCAACGGCAGCTTTGCCGCGGCCCTGACCGGGCTTCCGGCGACGGCCGTCTCCATGCGGGCCGATTACGGGCTCGCGGCGACGGATCTGGGGCTGGTGATCGGGGCAATGGGGCTGGGAGTCGCCGGCAGCGAATTGCTGTGGGGGATGCTGACCGACCGGTGGGGCGACCGCAAGGTGCTGCTGACGGGGCTCGGCCTGACGGGTTTGATGCTGGCGCTCATGGCGCTGCTGCTATCGCCGGTGCCGGGCCGCATTCCGTCCACCACGCTTCTCGCAGGCGCCTTCCTGCTGGTCGGCATGATCGGCGGCAGCCTGAACGGGTCGAGCGGGCGGGCAGTCATGGCGTGGTTCGGCGAAGGCGAGCGGGGATTCGCCATGAGTGTCCGGCAGATGGCGCTGCCGGCCGGCGGTGCCGCCGGGGCGCTGATCCTTCCCCCGCTCGCCGAGGGCGTCGGATTCCAGGGCGTCTACGGCACGCTGGCGGCGTTCTGCCTCATTACCACCGGGTTCGTGTGGCTGTGGGTGAGCGAACTTCCCGTGATGGCGGCGAAGATGATGGCGGGGACCTCTTCGCGGATCTCCGGAAAGGGACCGCTGCGCA
Source organism: Azospirillum sp. TSH20 (assembly GCF_003115935.1). NCBI lineage: Bacteria > Pseudomonadati > Pseudomonadota > Alphaproteobacteria > Rhodospirillales > Azospirillaceae > Azospirillum > Azospirillum sp. TSH20. The sequence goes on along the minus strand of NZ_LGQU01000049.1, from coordinate 10,094 downwards.
ACGGACAGGTTTGGAAAACGGTCTTCGGCATCGGCGCGCTGTGCATTCCACAGGTGGCGGTCGTGACCTTCGCGGCGATCTTCTTGAATGATGTCGGTCATCTCGGCACCGCCGCGGTGAGCGCCAGCATCGTGGCGATTCAGCTTGGTGCCGCCGTCGTCCGTGTTTGGAGCGGCCATTTCACCGACCGTCGCCGCAACCGCCGGCCGTTCCTCAAGGCATGCGCTTTGCTGACGGCCGTCGTCTACTGCGTGCTGGCCGGCTTCGTCGGGATCGACAGCGCCCTGCCGGAGCCCGGCGGTACGTTCGTTGTGGCGGTGGTCGTCGCCCTGGTCGCCGGCGGGATCGTCGCGTCCAGCTGGCACGGCATCGCCTTCACCGAACTCGCCAGCATCGCAGGCATCGCGCACACCGGCACGGCTCTCGGCCTCGGCAACACCTTCGCCTTCGGCGCCTACTTCCTCGCCCCGCTGGCGATCCCCCATGTCCTGGAACGGGCGAGCTGGAGCGGGGTGTGGCTGGCGGTGGCCGTGGCGGCGCTGGCGGCCTTCATCCTGTTCCCGAAGGTGGCGCCGGTGGAAGAGCGGTGATGGGCCGGAAGGGAGAACCGGTCACGGGCGACGCAAGGTCACCACGAGAACGTCTCGGAAGGCGGGCCGGTCCGGGTCGGCGGGTTCCACCGGCGTCACGCCATGGAACACCCGCGCGTCGTTCAGCACCGCCGATTCCAGTGGATGGCGCAGGGTGAAGCTTCCCAGCGGGTGGCCGTTGAGGTCGTGAATGGTGGTGGTGCCGCTCGCGATGTTCTCGCGCCGGATCAGCATCACCAGGACCCAGTCGACGCCGTCCCGATGCATGCCTTCGGGCGTGGGTTGGGCAGCCTCGCCCGCGCGCGCCTCGATGCGAAACTGATGAACCTCCGTGTGCCAGACCTCGGGACGGACGTCGGGCGGCGTCAACGGGTCGAACAGGGCGAAGCTGGTCGCCAGGATCGCGCGCAGGGCGGGATGCGCCGCGATCCCGTCGGTGACCGGCTCGAACCAGCGCTCGATCCCGCCGTTGAGCGGGTTGTAATCGCGGCTCTGGTAATGGGGCTGGTGCGGCTTGCGCCGGATGTCCCCTGCCGAAAGCGCAAAGGCGGCATGGCGCCGCCGCCGGTAACGACCGCCGTCCGCCATGTAGAGATCAAGGCCAAGGTCGTCCCAACTGCTGCTGAAACCGTCCCAGTCCGCCAGACCGGCCGCGCCGAGCAGAGCCTGCATGTCGGGTGCCTGGATGAACGAGAATCCGTTCGCCGCGATCCCGTCCCGCACCTGTTGAGTCAGCGTATCCATGTCAACTCCCTGTCGCCGGCCTTGAAGCCCCGGCGAACCTTCAAATCGGATAGTGTCCGCCCAGAGTCTCGGACAGCCGCCGACCGGCGGCCAGCAACAGGGGCGCCATCACCGCCACGCGCTCCTCGGTGAAGCGGGTCAGCGGACCCGACAGGGTCAGGGCGCCGATCAGCCCCTCCCGCTGGGAAAAGACCGGTACGGCGGCGGCCCCGGTTTCCGACTCGCGCTCGCCGAAGGAGCGCAGGGGAAGGGCGGCGAAGTCGGCCGCCGATACCGTCCCGGCGAAGCGGGTGAGCACATGGCCGGCGGCCCCCCGGTCCAGGGGCAAGCGGTCGCCTTCATGGACATGGTCGCGGATCGCCTGGGTCGAATCCTCGCGGAACGCGCAGATACGCCATGCCCCTTCGCGCCGGAAGAAGGACGCGCTTTCCCCGCTTTCCCGCATCAGCTGGCGCAGCACCGGTCGGACATGATCCTCCAGCCGCAGCGAGCGCTGGTAGAGCCCCCCCAGCCGCATCAGCTCCGGGCCGAGCCGATAGGACTTGTCCTGATGGCGGACCAGATAGCCGGCCTTCTCCAACGACACGGTCAGCCGCAGGATGGTGCTTTTATAAAGACCGGTCCGCGCAGCGATCTCCGTCAAACTCAGGGCGTGATCGCCTGCCTGGAAGCAGCCGACGATGCTCAGCGCCCGGTCGACGGACTCCACCCCGCCGGAGGATGCGGTCGTCATGTTGGCCTTCGCATCGGTCATATCGCGTCCTTTGTTGGCTGATGGGCCATAAGCATCCTCGGCGCGCATTTTTCCCCGACACCACCATCGTACGTCAAGGATGGCCGGTACAAGGCCTTGGCTGAAAAAAGTGAGGAAGCGAATGGTTCGGGCTTGACGCATTTGGCACGCCTATGTTCTCTTAGATGAAACACGGTTCTATCTAACAGAACTTATGCGAGGCCGAGGGTGGAACGCTACAAGCTGTTCATCGACGGGGGCTGGTGCGATCCGGTTTCCAACGAGTGGTTCGAAACGACGGAGCCCTTTTCGGGGCGGGCCTGGGCGGAGATCCCGCGCGGCATGCAGGCTGATGCCGACCGCGCGGTGGATGCGGCGCACCGCGCCTTCCTGTCACCGGACTGGGCCGGGCTGACGGCAACCCAGCGCGGCGCCTTGCTGCGTCGGCTGGCCGAACTGATCGAGGCCAACGTCGACCGGCTGGGCGCCATCGAGCAGCGCGACAACGGCAAGCTGATGGCCGAGGTCAGCGGGCAGGTGCGGAACGTGGCCCAGTGGTTCCATTATTATGCCGGGCTGGCCGACAAGGTTCAGGGCGCGGTCGTGCCGATCAACAAGGCCGACGTCTTCAACTATGTGAAGTACGAGCCGCTCGGCGTCGTCGTCGCCATCACGCCGTGGAACTCGCCGCTGGCGCTGACCACATGGAAGATGGCGCCGGCGCTGGCAGCCGGGAACACCATCGTCATCAAGCCGTCGGAATACACCTCCGCCTCCATCCTGGAACTGGCGAAGCTGGCGCATGAGGCGGGATTCCCGCGCGGTGTGGTGAATGTCGTGACCGGCTTCGGTGCGGAGGTGGGCGAGCCGCTGGTGCGCCATCCCCTGACCGCCAAGATCGCCTTCACCGGTGGCGACATCGGCGGCCAGCGCGTCAACGAGGCCGCGGCGCCGGGCCTGAAGAAGGTGACGCTGGAGCTGGGCGGCAAGTCGCCGAACATCGTCTTCGACGACGCCGACCTCGACCAGGCGGTGAAGGGCGCGATCTCCGGCGTGTTCGGCGCCTCGGGCCAGACCTGCATGGCCGGCTCGCGCCTGCTGGTCCAGAAGTCCATCCACGACGCCTTCGTCGAGAAGCTGGTCGCGGCTGCTGCCGAGGCGCGCATCGGCGACCCGTCGAAGATGGACACGCAGATCGGCCCCATCGCCACCCGTCCGCAATGGGAGAAGATCCTGCGGATGATCGACATGGCGAAGCAGGAGGGGGCGGTCTGCGCGCTCGGCGGCCATGCCCTGTCGGGGCCTGACTACGGCCAGGGGCAGTTCGTGGCGCCGACCATCTTCACGCAGGTGCGCAACGACATGCGCATCGCCCAGGAGGAGGTGTTCGGCCCGGTCCTCTGCGTCATTCCCTTCGAGGACGAGGACGATGCGCTGCGTATCGCCAACGACGTCGAATTCGGTCTGGCGGCCGGCGTTTGGACGCGCGACCTGCACCGCGCGATGTACTGCGTCGACCGGCTGCGCGCCGGGACGGTGTGGGTGAACAATTACCGCTCCACCAGCTTCACCACGCCCTTCGGCGGCTACAAGCGCTCCGGTCTCGGCCGAGAGGGCGGCGTGGAGGCGATCAAGGAATATCTCCAGACCAAGAGTGTCTGGATTACCACCAAACCCAACCGCGCAAACCCCTTCGTGCTCGGCTGAGGCCGGGCCTGCGAAGGGAGCCCTCCGGGAGCATTCCCATGTCCGAAACGACCATCGATAGCGCCACCGGCTGGTGGCGGACATCGATCATCGACATCCATCCGGGCTCGATCCGGGTGCGCGGCTACGCCATCGAGGAGCTGATCGGCACGATCGGCTTCCCCGACATGGTCTGGTTGATGCTGCGCGGCGAGTTGCCGACACGGGCGCAGGGCCGGCTGTTGGGTGCAGCACTGGTGGCGGCGGTGGACCACGGCCCACAGGCGCCGTCCATCGCCACAGCCCGTATGGCTGCCACCTGCGGCGTCGGACTGAACAACGCCATGGCGTCCGGCATCAATGCGCTGGGCGACGTCCATGGCGGCGCCGGCCAGCAATGCATGGAACTGTACGCCGCCGTCGCCGCTCGCATGGCGGACGGCATGTCCGTGGCCGGGGCGGCGGAGAGCGAGATTGCCGCCCGGCTGGAGCGGCGCGAGCATATCCCCGGCTTCGGCCACCGCTTCCATCCCGTCGATCCGCGCGCCGGCCGGCTGCTGGCCCTGGTCGAGGAGGCGAGAGGGGAGGGCACCGTGACCGGAGAGGCCGCCGCCATCGGCCGCGCGGTGGAGGATGCGCTTGCCGGGCGCAAGGGCAAGCGGCTGCCGATGAACATCGACGGCGCCACCGCCGTGGTCTTCGCCGAACTCGGTTTCCCGGCCGGTCTTGGGCGCGGACTGTTCGTGCTGTCGCGCTCGGTTGGCATCCTGGCGCACGCCTGGGAGCAGTCGCAGCAGGGCGGCCGCATCAAGGGACCGATGCCGCCGTCTATTCCCTACCGCTATGACGGGGCGTCGCCGCGTCCGGTTGCAGGAGATGGCGCATGACCGACCAACCCCTCGGCAAAACGCTGCCCCTGGCCGGCGTCAAAATCCTCGATTTCGGCCACACGGTGATGGGGCCGTCCTGCGCGATGATCCTCGCCGACCTCGGCGCCGACGTGGTGAAGATCGAGCCGGTGCCCAACGGCGAGCCGACCCGCCATCTGAAAGGCTTCGGCACCGGCTATTTCGGCTATTTCAATCGCAACAAGCGCTCCATCGCCGTCGACCTGAAGACGCTGGAGGGCCGTGACATCGCGCGCCGCCTCGTCGCCGAGGCCGACGTGCTGGTGGAGAATTTCGCCCCCGGCACGATGGAGCGGCTGGGGTTGGGCGCCGACGCGCTGGCCCGCGTCAACCCGCGCCTGATCTATGCCAGCCTGAAGGGCTTCCTCGACGGCCCCTATGCCGGCCGCCTCGCGCTCGACGAGGTGGTGCAGATGATGACCGGGCTCGCCTATATGACCGGGCCGAGCGGCCGTCCTTTGCGGGCAGGCACCTCGGTCGTGGACATCACCGGCGGCATGTTCGCGGTCATCGCCATCCTGGTGGCACTGCGCGAGCGTGAGCACACCGGCAAGGGCCAGACCATCGAAACCGCATTGTTCGAGACCACGGTGTTCCTGATGGGGCAGCATCTCTGCTACGCCGCCCAGTCGGATGGGCCGATCCCGCCGATGCCGGAGCGCGTGTCGGCCTGGGCGGTCTATGAGACCTTCCGCACCGCCGGCGGCCGGCCGATCTTCGTCGGCATCACCACCGACAGCCATTGGGAGCGCTTCTGCGCCGTCATCGACCGGCCGGACCTGCGCGACGATCCGGACTTCCGCACCAACAACGACCGCATCGCTGCCAGGCCGCGCCTGCTGCCGCTGTTGACCGGGCTGTTCGGCAGCCTGTCAATGGAGGAGGCGGTGTCGGTGTGCGAGCGCGCCCGCATTCCCTTCGCACCCATTGCCCGGCCGGAGGATCTGTTCGAGGACCCGCATCTGCGGGCGACCGGCGGGCTGATGCCGACCACCCTGCCCAATGGGGTGCGGACCGCGCTGCCGCGGCTGCCGATCCACGTGGCTGACACCGATCTGACGATCCGCCGTGACCCGCCACGCATCGGACAGGACACGCGCGTGGTGCTGACCGAACTCGGTTACGGTCCGGCGGCAATCGAGCAGCTGACGGAAGCCGGAATCGTGGTGGCCGACAGCGAACCCGACAGCGACCGGAAACGCCTCGCAGGATGATGCGGGACAGGTCGGAAGATCAATGAATTGACGGAGGAAACACGGATGTCTGAGCACGCCATCAGCGATCTGGTCATCGTTGGCTGCGGCATCGCCGGGCTTTCGGCGGCGGTGACGGCGCTGCAGGCCGGCCTGTCGGTCACCCTGCTGGAGCGGGCGCCCGAGGAGGATTTCGGCGGCAACTCGCGCTGGACCGAAGCCTATATGCGGATGAAGAACGATTCCGAGATCTCTGACGATTTCGAGGATCATTTCGCCGCCAATGCCGGGCTGAACATCGATCCCAACGTGCTGGCGGCGGCCGCCGAACCCTACGAGCATTGGCCGGACTATGTGAAGGCCCACCCCTTCCCCGATCCGGAGGTGATCTCCCGCTTCGCCGAGCGGGTGCCGCCGACCATCGCCTGGTTGAAAGGCTTCGGCCTGCGTTTCGAACCGCAGCCGATCTATCTGCTGACCCAGAACACCCAGCGCATCGCGGCGCAGGGCGGCGGCCTTGCCCTGATCGAACGCCTGATGGCGGAGGCGAAGGCGCTGGGGGCCCGCGTGCTCTACCGCACCACGGCGCTCGACCTGCTGCGCGACGACGAGGGCCGCATCGGCGGCGTCTATGCCACCGGGACGGACGGGCTGCGCGTCGCCATCCGCGGCCGGGCGACCATCCTGGCGTCGGGCGGCTATCAGGGCAATCCGGAGATGATGACCCGCTACATGGGCCAGCGCGCCAAGCATGTGCGGCCGGTGGCACGCGGCGGCTACTACAATCGGGGCGAAGGCATCCGCATGGCGCTCGACGCCGGGGCGGCGGCGGCCGGCGATTTCGGCTCCTACCATGCCGAACCGGTCGATCCGCGGTCGCGCCAGCCGGAAGCGGTGATCTTCATCTGGCCCTATGGCGTGCTGGTCAACAAGCGCGGCGAGCGCTTCCTCGACGAGGCGCCGGGCACCGCCGACGCCACCTACGACCACATTACCCGCATCGTCGCCGATCAGCCCGACGGGATCGCCTATGTCCTGTTCGACGACCAAGTGGAGGACATTCCACGCTGGCGCGCCAGCATCCGCAGCGACGTGCCGGCCATCGAGGCGCCGACGCTCGAAGCGCTGATCGGCAAGCTGGAGCTGCCGCTGGACGCCACGCTGGAGACGGTCGCCGCCTACAACGCCGCCTGTCCGGCCGACGCGACCCGCTTCGACCCGACGCGGGTGGACGGTCTGGCGACCACCGGGCTGAGCCCGGCCAAGACCAACTGGGCGCGCCCGCTGACCAAGGGTCCGTTCCGCGCCTTCCCCATCGTCTCGGCCAATTGCTTCACCTTCGGCGGATTGAAGGTGGACGTCGATGCCCGCGTGCTGGACGGCAATGGCAGGCCGATGCCGGGACTCTATGCGGCGGGCGAGACGGTCGGCCTCTATCACCAAGTCTATACCGGCTCGACCTCGGTCCTGCGCGGCGCAGTGTTCGGCCGGCTGGCCGCCCAGCATGCGGCGGCCTCCAGGGACGCCGCCTGACCGTCCGGAAAGCTGGCCATCCATAAAAATACCCTAGGGAGGAACTGATGAACCGTTACGCCGTAACGGCGGCCGTTGCCGCCTGCCTGTTTGCCCACACCTTGTCCCAGCCGGCGCTCGCGCAAAGTGCCGCCTACAGCGACGGCAAGATCAAGATCGGCATCCTGACCGATCTGTCGGGCCAGCTGTCCGACAGCACCGGGCAAGGCTCGATTACCGCGGCGCAGATGGCGGTGGAGGATTTCGGCGGCTCCGTCAACGGCACGCCCGTTGAACTGATCTTCGCCGACCACCAGAACAAGGCCGACGTCGGTGCCTCGACGGCACGGCGCTGGTACGACGTCGATCAGGTCGACGCCATCATGGACGTGCCGAACTCCGCCGTGGCGCTGGCGGTGCAGCAGATCACCAAGGAGAAGAACCGCGTCGCCATCTTCTCCTCGCCGGCCAGCTCTGACCTGACCGGCAAGGCCTGCACGCCGAACGGCATTCACTGGACCTACGACACCTATGCGCTGGCCCATGTGACCGGCGAGGCGGTGGTGGCCTCGGGTTTCGACAGCTGGTACTTCCTGACCTCCGACTATGCCTTCGGCCACGCGCTGGAGCGTGACACCGGCGCCGTCGTCGAAAGCCAGAAGGGCAAGGTGGTGGGAAGCGTCAGGATGCCGGCCAACAATGCCGACTTCTCCTCCTTCCTGCTCCAGGCCCAGGCGTCGCCGGCCAAGGTCGTGGCGCTCGCCACCGCTGGGGCCGACACCCAGAATGCCATCAAGCAGGCGGCGGAATTCGGGCTCGGCCAATCTGGCAAGAACATCGTGGCGCTGCTGCTCGCCATCAGCGAGGTCCACGCGCTAGGCCTGCCGGCGACCCAAGGCATCATGCTGACGACGCCCTTCTACTGGGACATGGACGACGAGACTCGCGCCTTCTCCAAACGCTTCTTCGAGAAGCGCAAGGCGATGCCGACCTTCTACCAGGCCGGCGTCTACGGCGCGGTCAGCCATTATCTGAAGGCGATCAAGGCCGCCGGGACCGACGCCGCCCCCACCGTCATGAAGACGATGAAGGAAACGCCGGTGAACGACTTTATGACGAAGAATGGCACCGTGCGCGAGGACGGCCGGGTACTGCGCGACATGTACCTGTTCCAGGTCAAGACCCCGGCCGAATCCAAGGCGCCCTGGGACTATTACAAGATGGTCCGCAGCGTTCCCGCCGACCGCGCCTTCCGGCCGCTGTCTGACAGCGAGTGCCCCCTGGTCAAAAAGATGTAGCCGGTGCTCTGCAAGGCTCGGAGGCTGGTGAAGCATAACCGATGGTAATGCGCTGCTTACATAAACGAAGTTGAGCCGGAGGGCAAATTGCATAGGATTTCCACCGAATCCGCCGCAGCCCTCCCGGCGGTGGCGCCCTTTCCCCCTTACTGGACAGCATGACGATGGAGCGGATTTCGGCCGCCGAAACCAGCCTGAGCGGGGGCGACCCCGCGACGGGTGAGATGGTGATGCGCGGGTATCGACTGCCCGACCTGATCGACCGGTCCTATGAAGACGTCGTGGCGATCCTGTGGGACGCGGAGATCCCGGCGCAGATGAGCCTGGATGCGCTTGGGGAGGCGCGGTGCGACGCTTTCGCGCGGCTGTCTCCCCGATTTGCGGCCATGCCGTCCGATCTCACGGTGATCGAGCTACAGCGCTGTCTGCTGGCCTCGCTGCCGGGAGGCGCGATGACGCCGCTGCTGCTGGTGGCGGGAGCGGCCGTCGCCGCCGCATCGGCCGTTCGACTGGTTCACGGACAAACCCCGGTGGCGCCGGACCGCTCCTTGCCGCATGCCGCCGATCTGTTGCGCATGATCCATGACGCCGCTGCCGGCGAGGCGGAAATACGGGCACTGAACCGCTATCTGGTCGCGATGGTCGATCATGGCGTGAACGCCTCGACCTTCACCGCCCGCGTGGTCGCCTCGACCAGGGGCGGCTTATTGGCCGCCGCCGTGGCGGCATTGGGCGCGCTGGAAGGGCCGCTGCATGGCGGCGCGCCGGGGCTGGTCCTTGACATGCTGGACGCCATCGGCGAGGCGGAGCATGCGGACGTCTGGGTGGCGGCTGCGCTCGACCGGGGCGAGCGCCTGATGGGCTTCGGGTCACGAGCCTATCATATCCGCGATCCACGCGCCGATGTCATGAAGGGCAGCCTGCTGGCTCTGCAGCGGTCCGGCGCGAGCCGGGCACCCGAGGGTCGGCTCGCCTTTGCCGAAGCGGTCGAGCGGACGGTTCTGGCGGTGATGGCGTTGCGTCGTCCCGACCGGCCCCTTCACACCAATGTGGAATTCTTCGCCGCCCTGCTGCTGGAAGCGCTCGGTGTGCCGCGTGCCGGCTTCACACCACTCTTCGCGGCCAGCCGCGCGGCCGGATGGGCGGCGCATGTGCGCGAACAGGAACGGACCGGACGCATGCTGCGGCCGACATCACGCTATGTCGGCCCGCCGCCGGCCGACCGACCCAAGACCGGGAAAGGACAGGAATGAACGCCGCACCGAACGACGACATCATCCTGGAAGCGCGCAACCTGACGAAGGAGTTTAAGGGGTTCGTGGCGGTGAAGGAGGTGAACCTCCAGGTTCGCCGCGGCACCATCCACGCGCTGATCGGCCCGAACGGCGCCGGCAAGAGCACGGTGTTCAACCTGCTGACCAAGTTCCTCA